>JAYUDQ010000581.1:0-4223 GCA_043739745.1 Acidimicrobiia bacterium
ACGGTCGAGCGGACGGCGCTGAACCTCGTCTGCCGGTTGTCCGGAATCGCCACCCATACGCGCGCCTGGGTCGACGCCCTCGCAGGTACGAATACGAAAGTGCGAGATACGCGCAAGACCACCCCAGGGCTACGCGATCTCGAGAAGTACGCCGTGCGCTGCGGCGGGGGTGTGAACCACCGGCGTGGCCTGTCCGACGCCGTACTGATCAAGGACAACCATGTGCTCGCAGCGGGTGGTGTGGGTGCAGCGCTGGACGCAGTCCATGCGCATCTCTCCGGCCGTGCGGCGACGGTCGGCATCGTCGTCCAGACCGAGATCGACCGGCTCGATCAGCTCGACGAGGCGCTGCAGCACGGGGCCGCGCAGATCCTGCTCGACAACATGTCGATCGCGGACATGCGATCGGCGGTCGACCGGGTTCGGGCGTCGGGCCGGAAGGTGCTGCTCGAGGCGAGCGGTGGGCTCACCTTGGCGAACGCGGCCGAGGTCGCGTCGACCGGGGTCGACTTCATCGCCGTGGGCGCGCTCACGCACTCCTCGCCGATCCTCGACATCGCCCTCGACTTCCGTGGCTGATACCCGCTCGAGGAACTGCGAGCGGGACTGCGTCGCGCTGATGGCCCTATGCGCAATTGGCGTTGCCGTCGTCTACTTGCTGGCGGTGCGCACCGTGCGCGGTCAGGAGCTGGAGATCACCGCACTCGACGGTCGGGCGGTGCAGCCCGTCCGGCTCGAGTCGGCGGCGGAGCTTCTCTTGCGGACGGTGAGCATAGCGTCGCTCGTGGTGATCGTCGCCATGGCGCTCGGGGTTGCAGTTGTTCGCCGCAATGTCCGGCTGGCATGCGTCGTCGCGCTCATCGTCGGCGGGTCCGCCGTCACGACGGAGGCGCTGAAGTTGAAGCTGCTGACGCGGCCTGACCTCCTCGGCTTCCGGCCGGACACCGTCGGCTACCTCGATCAGCGTTCGCTGTCCAACACGCTTCCGAGCGGGCATACGACCATATCGATGTGCCTCGTGGTCGCCGTTGTCCTCGTCGTACCGAGGCGGTTCCAGGGGGTCGTTGCGCTCCTTGGCGCGCCGTACCCGATCGGCATCGGCATCGCCACGGTCCTGGCCGGGTGGCACCGTCCGAGCGATGTGCTGGCCGGCGTGTTCGTCGTCGGCTTCTGGACATTCGGCGGGCTCCTCCTGCTGGGGTGGGTGGGTGCCATGCGCCGGGACGACCGCGAGCGGTGGGAGCGATTCGTCGGCCCGGCCATCGGGGTAGGCCTGGTGCTGACCGTCGCATCCTTGGCGGCGACCTCGCTCTACGGGTTCCGATTCCACTTTGCGCGGGTGAGCGCCGTCGGTCGTCGCGGTGCGTTGCGGCCGACGGTTGCGTTCGCGTTCTCCGCAGCGTCGATTGCCACCGTCGCGACGATGGTGATCGGCGCCGTGCTCTGGGTGCTCCGCGACGTACGCCTGGATCGCTGAGCAACCTGCGTTCGACGTTCCTCAGCCGGCGGCGCGCTTGCGGGGGTCGGTCGGGAAGGCGCCGCCATCGACCACCAACGCGGACCACGCCGAGGTGCGTTCGATGATCCAGTCGATCCCGCCACCCAGCGCGGCGACGAGGGGGGCTTGCGTCACGTCCGTGGCCTCCTCGATGGCGAGCCGAGCTGCCCGTCCGTCATCGGTCAACGCGCCGTCGCCGACCCAGCCGCGCTGCGCCAGCCGGTCGATCCCGGCGGCCAGTGCATCGGGACCGTAGCCTCGGCTGCCGAGGTACATCCCGGCCGGATAGCCGAGCCACAGTTCCGTGAGAATGGTCATGGTGACCGGGTCGAGGCCGGCCGCGATGCAGGCCGCGAGATGCCCGTCGCCTCGGTGCTCGCGCACGAGCTCGGCCGTCCGCCACAGCCGGCCGTGAGGCGAGTCGGGAAGCGGGAGCGAGCGCAGGCCGGCGAACAGTGGCCGGGCCGTCGCATCGAGCCCGTGCAGGGACTCGTGGAGCGTGTCCGCCACCGCAGCCACCTCGTCGACCATGACCGAGCCGTCGCCGAGGATACGCAGCAGGCTGGCCGACGCGCCGGCGGCGCGGGCGTCGAGCACGTCGTCGCGGGACACGGTGGCGACGCCGCTCTCATACACACCTGAGATGTACGCAGGCTCGAAGACGCCGAACGCGGCCACGACCAACCCGGCCGGCGGCGTCCCCATCGAGGCAGCCCGACCCCAGACGTAGCCGTCGAAGAACTGCAGCCCGAGCGCCTCGTAGCGGTCGTAGACCCCGCGCGACCACCAGCCCTGTGTGGCGATCGGCTCCAACGCGTCGCGCAGTCTCCGGGCCGGCGTGTCCGGAACGTCGGGCACCGGAATCGGCTCGGCCGGGGGCGTGAGGTACATCGAGGCGATCGTGTCGTAGTCCATGAACGCCAGTCTGGTCGCATACCGACCGAGCAGCCGATTCGGTGGGTGCCCTGCCCGTTCGACCCGCCGGTTCGACGCGCCGGTTCGACGCGAGCACGGTAGGTCGGCAATGGTCGCCCCGATGCACCCGGATCTCGCTGCCCGTTTCGATCTGACCGGTCGCGTCGCCATCGTCACCGGAGGTTCGCGTGGGCTCGGCCGGGCCATGGCCCTGGTGCTGGCGAAGGCGGGCTGCTCGGTCGTCATTGCCAGTCGCAAGGCCGACTCGTGCGCCACGGTCGTGGCCGAGGTCGAAGCGCTCGGAGGACACGCTCTCGCCGTTGCCACCCGGATGGGCGAACCCGACGACATTCGCGCCCTCGTTTCGGCCACTGTCGGCCATTTCAGCCGGCTCGACATCGTGATCAACAACGCGGCCACGGTCCTCGACCGGTCGCTCGAATCGCTTGACCCGTCGACGTTCCAGGGCGCGTTCGCCACGAACCTGCTCGGCCCGCTGCTGCTGGTCCAAGCTGCCGTTCCTCACCTGGAGGCGGGCGGCCACGGCGCGGTCGTGAACATCATCTCGATCGCCGTCGAACACGGGACTCCTGGGCGCTATCTGTACCCACCGGTCAAGGCCGGGCTCGAACAGGCAACCCGGTCGCTGGCCCTCGATCTTGCACCGAAGGGGATCCGCGTGAACGCGATCTCGCCCGGCACGTTCGTGACCGACATGGTCACCAAGGCGTTCGACGAGCCAACACGGGAACGGATCGCCAAGCAGACACCACTCGGGCGTCTCGGTGATCCGGACGAGCTTGCCGGCGTGGCCCTGCTGCTCGTTTCGGACGCCGGGTCGTACATCACCGGACAGACGATCACGGTCGACGGGGGCGTGACGGCCTGACGCCCTCGATTTCACGGAGGCGAAACAAGCGGGAAATCGTGCGGGGTGCACCCGGGCCTAGACAGTGGACGTGCGTAGCGCCCTTCCCCACGCGAGCATCTGGCAGTGAGCGAGCGTCAGCGAGTGAACAATGGATCGCAGAGCCCGCGAGAGCGGGCAACCCGAGGCATGCCGAGGGTGGTCCCACAGTGAGCGAGCGTTAGCGAGTGAACAATGGATCGCAGAGCCCGCGAGAGCGGGCAACCCGAGGCATGCCGAGGGTGGTCCGATGAGCCCATCGCACTGGTCCGAGTACGAGTGCAGCGGTGGCTGGGACGAGATGGTCGCCGGTGGCGTCCCGCGCGATGCGTGTGCCGGGGTCGCCAGCTACCTTGCCTCGCTCACCATGGACGAGCTGCAGGAGCGTCAGCGTGCGGCGGAGCTGGCCATGGAGGCGATGGGCATCACGTTCACCGTCTACTCGGAGGCCGGGAACATCGACCGCACTTGGCCCTTCGACGTCATTCCCCGGGTGATCTCCACGCACGAGTGGGACGCGATCTCGGTCGGTCTCGTACAACGGCTCACCGCCCTCAACCTCTTCATCGACGACCTCTACGGCGACCAGAAAGTTGTCAGCGACGGCATCTTCCCGGCCGAGATCCTCCACGCGTCCGTGAACTTCCGTCCGCAGTGCGTCGGCATGAAGCCCAGGTTCGGCGTGTGGGCACACATCTGCGGCAGCGACCTCGTACGAGACGGCGACGGCACGATGTACGTGCTCGAGGACAACCTGCGGGTACCGTCCGGCGTGTCGTACATGCTCGAGAACCGTCAGGTGACGAAGCGCGTGTTCGCCGACTTGTTCCGCGATCTCGAGATTCACCCGGTCGACGGGTACCCGTCGAAGTTGTTCGACCTCCTCGCCTCGCTCTCGCCCCG
>JAYUDQ010000582.1:0-4222 GCA_043739745.1 Acidimicrobiia bacterium
CGTCCGGCCGCGTAGTGTCTCCGACGCGCCGCTAGCTCATCCGGTAGAGCATCGGACTTTTAATCCGCAGGTGGTGGGATCGAGACCCACGCGGCGCACAAGCCAAGATCTGAATCGCCATTCACCACGGCCGGGCAGCGCCGAGGTCGGGAGGCCCGGCGCGAGCGGACTCAGCTGCCGCCGCGCGCGAATTCGTCCATGCGCCCTCGGAAAGCGCAACTTTCGACTGGGTTCGCGCGCATCAGCCGGCGAGATCGCGCGCAGAGACCCGAGTTCGCGACCTTCGTCGTGGCGAGCACCCTTGCGAGCTGTGCGCCGAGGTCGACGCGGGCCGGGCGACGGGAGCCGATGTCACGTTCGGTCTACGTCCTGGCGGAGTAGCTCGATGCCACGAAGGAGACGCTCTCGCCGACGACGCATCGGGAGTACGAGCGGCTGGTGACGAAGCGGACCATCCCCGCTGTGGGGTGAGGAGCCGTTCTGGAAGGTGTCGCCGATCCAACTCGACCGGTTCTTCGTGGCCTTGTCCAGACAGACCGCACTCCACGCTTCGATGCGATCTACGCCGAACACGAGGCGCTGATCCGCATCGCCGACGGCGCGACCGTCCGCGGCGAGCTCCCAACAACCGCCCTGCGCTTGTTGAGCAATGGCGGGCACTGCACTTCGACGAACTGGTCGCGAACTGGATGCTTGCTCAGGAGCCCGCCGCGCTGTCGAGGATCGATCCCCTCCAGTACGCTTGCTGTATGGCTGCGCTCGCCCGAGTCACTGCCGTCGAGCATCTCGGCGTCCGAGCGCTCCGCGTCACGTTCTCCGACGGAATCGTGAGAGAGCTCGACTTCACCGACAAGCTGCCCGGGCTGCTCCCGTCGATCGACAACGACGAAGCCTTCTCCCATGCTGCGGTCGACCCAGTCGCCGGCCCCGTCTGCTGGCCGAACGGGATCGACCTCGACCCCGACGTTCTGCACGGTGATCAGGCCGCAGCGCCTGCACTTCAACCGCGGCTCGTGAGCGAGTACCGGCTGCAACAGACCGGCTGACCTGTGCCGCCGCGCGGTTCGCCGGTCGTTGGGCCCCGCCGCCGGATTCTCGTCGGTGCCCCGAATCCATCCGATCTTCCGCCCACTGCACTGGGCGGAAACCGGTGCCCAGCCGGCGCAGAACAAGCCAGGGCCCGACCAGGCGAGCGCGGCGGATAGGCACGGGCCTGGGTCGTCGTTGTCACCAAAAGTAGGCGAACGGCGTTGTTGCGCCCATTTCCGCCATTGAACGTGGCGAAGTTCGACCTTCCGATGTCCCGATCCGCCGCGCTCCGGATCACCGGCAGGGTATCGGGGTGTCCTGGGCCGAACTCTACGAAGAGACGTATCGCGTTCACAGCCGGCGCACAACAACGGCCCGCATCGTGACCACATGACTTCCTCGAACACTGCCCAGGTCCCCCGTGCTGCGGCCGTCGTCGCCCTCGGAGGCGTCGCCCTCATCCACCTCCTCGAGCTCCAGGGCAAGCTGAAGGAAGTGCCCTACCTGGGCTTCGGCTACATCGCCCTCGTGGGTGCCTCGGTCCTCGCCGCCGCGCTGCTCGTGCACAGCAACTCCCGGGCAGGCTGGATCATCGGCGGTGGCGCAGCACTCGCAACGCTGATCGGCTTCACGCTCACGCGTACCGTCGGGCTCCCACAGTCGACCGACGACATCGGCAACTGGCTGGAGCCGATGGGCCTGGCATCACTCTTCGTCGAAGGCATCGTCGTCATGCTGGCTGGCTACGCGTTCACGCAGACACCGCGACTCGCACACGCAGAGCAGCGCACGAATCCTCGTTTCGCCGGCGAGGACGCTCCGCAGCGCGCCGTGGCCTGAACCTCGCCACGCTCACAATCCAGTCGGGCGAGCGCACTCCGTGAGGTCGTCGGAGTCGCGCCTCAGTCGACGATGATGTTTTCATGCTCGACCATCTCTCGATCCAATGCGCCGACGTCGCAGCCAGTGCCGCGTTCTACGACGAGGTGCTGGCACCCCTCGGCGGCGAACGGTTGATGGACTTCGGTTCCACGATCGGATTCGGTGTTCGTCCGAGACCCGACTTCTGGCTCGGTGCGCGCTCGACCGGCGAGGGTTTCCGCGAATCGCACATTGCGTTCTCGGCCCCGACCCGCGCTGCTGTCCGGTCGTTCTACGACGCGGCCGAGGCCGCCGGCGCTGAGCTCCTGCATCCCCCTCGGGTGTGGCCGGAATACCACCCCTCGTACTACGGCGCCTTCGTCCGCGACCCCGATGGCAACAACGTCGAGGCCGTCTGCCACGCCCCCGAGTAGGCGCGTTTCGGCGAAAGCGCCGACAGTCGGTGGTCAGATAGCCGCGACGCAATGCCTACGCTCGGCGGTGTGTCCACCACGGCGGCCCTACCCGCGTTCTCGATCCTCGACCTCGTCCCCGTGTCGTCAGGTTCGACATCGGGGGCGGCGCTGCGCAACTCCCTCGAGCTGGCCCGCCGGGTCGATGGGCTCGGATACCTCCGCTACTGGGTCGCCGAGCACCACAACATGCCGGGCATCGCCAGTTCGTCCCCGGCCGTGCTCATAGGCCACCTCGCCAGCGTGACGACCCGGATGCGCATCGGCTCCGGCGGCGTGATGCTGCCGAACCACTCGTCGCTCGCCATCGCCGAGCAGTTCGGCATGCTCGAGGCGTTGCACCCTGGCCGTATCGACCTCGGCGTCGGCCGCGCACCCGGCACCGACCCGCTGACCGCCCGCGCACTGCGCCGCGAGGTCTCCGAGCGGCCCGACGATTTCCTCGACCAGTTCAGCGACCTCGTGCACTACTTCACCGGTGAGTTCCCCGCTGGTCATCCCTATCGCCACATCGCGGCCGTCCCGGCAGCCGGGAACATGCCCAGCATGTGGCTTCTCGGCTCCAGCGACTACAGCGCACGCGTGGCCGGCCTGCTCGGGCTCCCGTTCTCCTTCGCCCACCACTTCAGCGCCGCAAACACCGAAGCTGCGCTTGCCGTCTATCGAGACTCCTTCCGGCCATCGGAGCATCTGGATCGGCCCTATTCGCTCATCGGCGTCTCCGTCGTCTGTGCCGACACCGACGAAGAGGCCAGCTGGCTCGCAGCCCCCGGGGGCTTGGCGTTCGTGCGGCTCCGTCAGGGCCGGCCCGGCCTCTTCCCGAGCCCCGAAGAAGCTGCCGCGCACGAGTACTCGCCGGCCGAGCGACACGCGGTCGAGTCACGAAACGCCGACTCCGTCATCGGCAGCCCACAGACCGTCAGGGCTCGCCTAGCGGCCCTTCAGGAACGCGTCGACGTCGACGAGATGATGATCACGACGATGCTGCACGACCCCGCCGATCGCATCCGGTCCTATGAGCTCGTGGCCAGCCTTCAGAATTGCGCGACTACGCCGTCCCAGTAGTGCGGCCCAGGTCATCGCACGAGATCCGCGTCGCGCGTGCAATCCACGAAAGACTGCACGGATGCGTCGACTCCTCGTTCTGATCACCGCGGCCTCGGCTCTTGTTCTACTGACGAACGGTCCGGCCCGGGCCGAGCTCGATACGTTCCAGACACCCAGCAAGGGCATCGCATGCATCTACGACGACGGCGAGTTCGAAGGGAAGCCGTTCCTGTCGTGCGAGGTCTCCGGGTACCTCGGCCAACTGCCCCCGGCACCGAAGGACTGCGACCTCGACTGGGAAGCCAGGGGGACGCTCTCCTCGACGGGCAAGGCGTCGATCGGGTCATGCGCAGGCGACACGCTGATGTCCCCGCAGGCGCGGGTCCTGAAGTACGGCACCACCTGGAAGCGAGGCCCGTTCACGTGCACATCGGCCACCGCCGGTGTCCGATGCAAGAACCGGTCCGGCGTCGGATTCCTGATCTCGAAGCGCGTCCTCAGCCGCATCTGATCGAAGCAGGTCCACGAGTCGGGGGTCGCAGAGAGGCAAGATGATGCCCATGGATGAAGCGCGACTCCAACGGCTGATCCCGACGTATCGGAGAAATTCCGATGAAGCCAACGGGGCGTTGCGGGCCTCGTACATCGAGACAATCGTGATGGAACAGATGCCCGGCGGCCGCTTTCAGATCGCGGCTCGGACCAACGGCGGCGACGGCTCGTTCATCTCGCCCATCCAGCAGAACCTCGGCGCCGGCCAGGCCATGCTCGAAACGATGCGGCGGCTCCTCGGTGGCGAACCGCTCACGGAC
>JAYUDQ010000583.1:0-24989 GCA_043739745.1 Acidimicrobiia bacterium
CGGGACTTCCCGGCCAAGCCCTTCGAGGACGTGGTCGAGGCCTGCCTGTGGGCAGGGGCCGACGCTGTCGCAAGCCACGACACGGCGCTCGCCGTCTACGGGATCGGCGAGGTGACGCCACCGGTCACCCACATCACCGTTACGCGTCGACTCCGCAAGCGGCGAGACCGCGTGATCGTGCACGTCCGCCCGCTCGTCCCGAAGGAGGTGACTGTTCGTAATGGAGTACCGCTGACCACTGCGGAACGAACGCTTCGCGATGTAGCTGCGGACCACCCGGCTCAAGTCGTCCGCGAGTTCATCGATGAGGCGGAGGCCAGCGGGCTCATCTCTCGGCGCGTCGCCGAGACGATCCGGCTCGAAGTCGGCCAAGGATGATTGGGCCGTATAGGACCGCGACGGCGTTTCGCGTCGCGCTGGAGGAACGACTCCGTCAGCAAGCGCTCGAGTCGGGCGCTCCGCTCGACCGACTCCGAAAGGAGATCGCGTTCCAGACGCTGTTTGCCCGCATGACTGCAGGTGACGCCGCGGACGGCTGGGTCCTGAAGGGCGCGCAGGTGCTCCTCATCCGGCTCGACGAACGCGCCCGAGCGACGAAGGATGCCGACACAACGTGGCGGCATGAAGCGTCCGCACTGCAAGCGGCTCTCGACAACGCGATGGAACCGAGCTGGGGGATGGCTTCTCATTCGAGATCGGCACTCGCACGCGCCTGGAGGCCGAGACCGAAGACGGCGGCTGGCGCTACTCGGTGCGCTCACTTCTTGACGGCCGCTTCTTCGAGCAGTTCGTGCTCGACGTGAACGTATCGCCGAACGATCTCCGACCGGTCGATCAACTGACGTTCCGTTCGGTGCTCGACTTCGCCGGCCTTGAACCGCCGACCATCGCCGCCGTGCCGATCGCGTTCCATCTCGCAGAGAAGCTGCATGCGTACGTGCGGATCTACTCGGGGTCACGACCGTCGAGTCGCGTGAAAGACCTCTACGACATGCTCGTCATGGCCAGGGCGCTCCCGATGCCGACGAGCGCCGCCCTCTACGACGCAGTCTCCACAACGTTCGCGTTTCGTCACACGCCGCTTCCGACGGCGCTGCCAGACCCGCCGCCGATCTGGGCCGCTCCATGGGCCGCCTACGTCCGCGACTACGGCATCGAGTGGACCACCCTTGGCGACGCCATGGCCGCCCCCCGACCGCTCTGGACTCCCGTCACGGCTCCATCAGAAGGGTGCCGCACTTGGGAGCCGGAGCGATGGGACTGGTCCATCCGGCCGCCTGGGTCGACCACCCGAACTACATCGAATCTGTAGTTCCACGAGCCCACCGACGAACGCACTCCAGATTTGCTCCCCGCCATCCGCGCCTCAAGGTCGTTCGTCCTCGCTCCGCTCCG
This sequence comes from Acidimicrobiia bacterium, assembly GCA_043739745.1. Lineage (GTDB taxonomy): Bacteria > Actinomycetota > Acidimicrobiia > Acidimicrobiales > JANYDT01 > JAYUDQ01. The sequence continues at coordinate 1,396 of JAYUDQ010000583.1, forward strand.
GGCGCTCCACCTTGACCCGCAGCCGTCGCCTCGCGTGTGAGGCAACCAAGGGCCCTCCGGGCCGAGTCGCGAGCCGTTATAGGTTGACGCCAATTCGCAGGATCAGTCAGACACATAGGGAGGTTCCCGAGGAACCTCCGAATCGTCCGCCTGGTCCGCCGTTCGAAAATTCTGATTTTCCGTTGCGCATGTTGCGACTCGATGGCGAATACCTATCTTGTGACGTCAAACGAACATCTCATCTTCGACCACGACTTCCGAGAGCCACCCGAGGGGCCGACCTTCGACGAGCTCGCCGACGCAGTCTTCGGTCCCGACGGCCCCGTAGGCGTATCGGTCACGACGGCCGCCCGCATGCTCGGCATCGGCCGCACGATGGCCTACGAAGCGGTCAAGGACGGCTCGCTACCGTCGTTCAAGATCCGCCGGCGAATCCTCATCCCTGTGTACTGGCTCGTCGAGGCCCGTAACGGCCGAGCGTGGATCGAATGAACGGCCTCTCCGCCAAGACGAACCGCCAGCTTGCCGGGCCGATGTTGCAGTCCGTCGCGTCGTTCACCCCGAGAACCTGGAGAACCCGATGAAGTCCGCAGAGCAGCTGGTGCTCGACCTTGATCCGCTCGTCGACAAGGACGCTGCAGCCCGACTCCTTGGTGTCGAGCTGCGCTTCATCAACCGCCTCGTGAGCGAGAAGCGCATCACCTACGTGAAGGTCGGTCGCAAAGTCCGATTCCGGCGTTCGGTCATCGAGGCATACATCCACGCCAACACGGTACGTGCGCATAGTTCACCGCGACACTGACCTTGGTTGACGCCGGCGGCGTCAACCAATCCGTTCGCTACCCCTCGGAACCGAAACTGACCGCGGGCCCGCCCGGGCCTTGCGACGCGATGCGATGGGGAGCGAGGAGCTGCCGGTTGCTGGCAACGGAGCCTCGCATCGGCTGGACGTGCACGATCCCGTCGACGATGTCGACCACGAGTGCAACGGCTCGGGCGTTGCCCGAACCAGCGACGACGTACGCGCCCGGCACAACACGATCCGGATTGGGTGCCTCGTGGAGGAAGGCCCACGGCAGGCCGGTCTCGTCCATCGTGTTGAGGTCGACGACAAGGTCAACCGCCTCGCCGTTCTCGACGTCCATCGTCGCCTCCCATACAGGTCTCGGGGTCATGGTACGGGTTCGGTCGACGACCTGTGCCGAGGTTCTCGAGCCGGGAGAGCCCCTCACCCAGGTCGCCGTTGACCACCATCGTTAGGTGTGGAGTTGGACGGCGGCGTCAACCAATCCGTTCGCTACCGCTCGCGACCCCGTCCGAACCGCTCGCCGGAACAGCTCGTCGCACCGCCCGGCAGCACGGATCAGGGCCACGATTCGCCTAACGCCCGAGCCACCGAGCTCAGCTTCATCACAAGCCGGTCGGGCCGGCCGGGGACTCGATGGAAGTCGTGGTGCTCGTAGAAGGTAGCGGCCGCCTCATCGATCGCATCCACCACGACGAGCTTTCCGCCGGCCACCCGAGCTGCACGGACGATCTCGCGCATCGCGGCAATGAACAGTTCCGCCCCGAGGCCGCTGCCGTGGAGCTCGGGCGAGAGCGCGAGCTTGGCGAGTAGGACCGCAGGGATCGCGCGCGGTGCACGTCGGGCGACCGAGCGGGGGAGCGCCTCTCGTTCGAGCGAATGCGGTGCAATCGAGAAGTAGCCAGCGACGTGGCCTGTCTCGTCGTCGATGACGACCCTCGTACGCGTCCCGTGACCGGTCGCGGTGTGCGCGTGTCGGATGAGCCAGGCGCTGAGCTCGTCGTTGCCGCAGTCGAAGTTGGCGAGGTCCTGTGCACCGAGCGGCTCACAGCGGAACGTCAAGCCCGGAGGCGCGGACGACGAGCCGACCGTTGCGCAGCGCGTCGAAGCGTCGGCGCGTCGTCGGGCGTGTCCAAGGCGGCGAGGAGACGATCGAAGTAGGACGCCGGCACGGTCGTCGTGTCGTGGGCCGTGATCACCGCGTCGGCTCGATCGACGGCAGCAGCGACGACGAACGATGAGACGGAACGACCCTCGAGTGCGGCGGCGCGGTCGATGAGGTTTCGCTCGTGGACGCTCACCCTGGTCTCGATACGGTCAGTCTTCGTCGCCATGGTGATCCTCCTTGTACGGAGAATTGTACGGCACGTGTCAAGGCCTTACGGGGGCGTCAACCAATCCGATCGCTACCGATCACGACCCGGCGAAACCACTCGCTTGCTCCCGCCGAGTGGGTTCGGAGCAACGATCGCTCGCCGAACGCCCGAGCCGCGCGCCCGCGCCCGCACCAACACCAGCAACGACGTACGCGCCGGCACAACAGGACCCGGATGGGGTGCCTCGTCGAGGAACGCCCACGGCAGGCCGGTCTCGTCCATCGTGTTGAGGTCGACCACCAGGTCAACCGCCTCGTCATCCATCGTCGCCTCCCCTGCAGGGTCGGGTCATGGTACGGGGCATGATAGCGTGAACGCTATGTCGTGGGGCGAGGTCGAGCTTGAGGACGAAGTCCGAGTCTGGTACCTCGCTCTCGACGACGACTCGAAAGGACGCGCCCAGTTCCACATCGACCGACTTGCCGAGTTTGGCCCGTTGCTCGACGAGCCGTTCACCCGTCAATTGGTTGGCTCGCTGCGCGAATTGCGCTTCGTGCTCAATGGTCGCGACACCAGGTTCACGTACTTCATAGCGACCGGTCGACGGATCGTCCTGCTGACCGTGTTCACCAAGACGCAACGCCGAGAACCACGAGAGATTGCACGTGCTAAGCGCGCGTACGAACGATGTATCAACGACCGCCACCTGGACGAGGAACCAACATGAGCAACCGAATGAACTGGACTGATCTCAAAGCCGCAAACCCCCTTGCGCCAGCTGCTCAAGCCAGCTACGACGACGAAGCCCGCATCGCCGCGTTTCGCGCGCTCGTTCACCGGCTGCGAACCGACGCGGGGATGACGCAGGCCGAGCTTGCCCTTCGCATGGGGACCACGCAATCGGCGATTGCGCGAATGGAGGGCGGCGGGGTGCGTCCCACGCTCGAGACCTTGGAGAAGCTCGCGCATGCAGTCGGCTCCGACCTCGTCGTCGGCGTCGGCCCCGGGATCGCCCAGAAGGCCGGCATCAAGTCACTCGTGCGCTCCGGTCACGCCGTCGTACGCGCGGCAAGCTGACCCAGCGGCCGCCGCACCGGTCGACACCGCGACGGACCGCCAGATACCGCTCACTTGCTCCCACCGTGTTCCCACAGCGCCCAAAATCGAGAAATTCATAGCCTATGACCTGCGGAAACACCACAACGACCAGTGACTGCAAAGCCGTGTACCCCGGTTCAATTCCGGGCGCCGCCTCCAAGCCCTGACTGGTATCCTGCCTGCTCAGGGGCTCTTTTCGTTCGACCGCTCGACACCGGCAGATACCGCTCGAAACCCCTGAAAACCGGCATTTTGGGAACATCGTGTTTCGACAGTGTTCCCACGAGTGTTTGTAGGGGTCCCCCATGGTATCGATCGAGAAGCGCTCCGGTGGCTACCGAGTTCGCTCGAGGTGCGACGTCATCACCTCAGCCGTCATGCGGCTGATCGTGATCGAGCGGACACCAGCGGACGTCTTCGGCGCCTTGCGGTGGAACTTCCCGTCTGCCGTGCGCACGAGCTGGTCGACGACCCGGACACGCCGTTTGACGACGTCGAGGTTCTTGCGCTGCAGCCCGATCAGCTCGCCCCACCGCATGCGGATCCGTCTCTCGCAGACGATCTATTCAAGCGTCCAAGATTCGGCGAGCAGGTCGCCGATCAGCTCGAACTGCTCACAGTCGTCGATCATCCGCGTCCGCCCAACTCGCTTCACCGTTCCGACGGCTCGCACCGCCGAGCGTGAGGTGTGCGCCTGAGTCGCTTTTCGATACTGCGGCGCCGGTAGCCGGACATCAACCAACATGGTCCGGCCGCCAATGGAGGCGCGGATCGTCGCTGTCCCCTCCGTGTCCGGGTCTTCGCTCGATAGGCGTTCAACGCGGCCAGAGACCTCGTTGATGGAGTCGAGGGCGCGCTCACGCAGCGCGGAGGCGGTGGCTCTCAGCGCCTCGGCTTCCCTCCGAGTGAAGGGGATCCGCTCAAGCGACGGCGGTACCCACCGCGGTGACCATGCGAAGCGAAGTTCGACATCGTCGCTTTCGCTGGCGGTTGCCAGTTCGGCAATGGCTCCGCCACGTTTTCGAACTGCAAGGGGCTAGCCACGCGCAACACGTAGCTGCCCGACTCGCCGAGGCCGAGCCGTAGCCGATCGGCGAACGACTTGACCGCTTCGCTAGCGCGGCCGGCGTAGGCGACCCGAGGTTTTTCGGCGGCCCGCGCCCCAGCTACCAGGAGTGTGCGCACTGCAGCGGTCGCGTGTGCCGCCTGCTCGAGGCCAATGGTGTCCGCCTTGTCGGTGCCGAGAACGACCCGGATGATGCCTTCGCCCTGTGAACGGACGTCCGCAATGACATCGGGCGCAGAACGGCCCTGGAGCACGGTCAGGTTGTGAATGAGTTCCGAAATGCGAGTTGGATACGCATGGTCGAACCGATCGAGGGGTACGAGGAGCTCGACGCCGTCGAGCATGTGTTCACGCCACCGCCCGGGCCGCTCATCGACTGCTGGGCCGGCGACGGACTCGACGAACGAGGCGAAGTCGATCGGGTCGATCTGCTCGGTGAGGTCAGATTCGGCCATGGGAGGCCTCCACCATCAGATGCTCAACCGTTGCTGGATCCCCGCGGTTTGTTGCCGGTAGCTCGACCGCGACGCTCGTCGTGTTCGAAGTAGCGGACCTGCCGGCGAGCGAAACCCAGTGACCGCGGAACTGGAGCGAAAGCGCGTCGGGTGCGGTGGCGATCCAGTCGGGTGGGTGCAACGGCACCACCACGACGAGGAGAAACCTCGGCACCTTCACGTCCAACGTCGGTGGTCGAAGGTCGTTGTAGTTCTTCACCGTAGGGCGAAGCTGAGGTTGCCGGTCGGTCCGTAGTTCGGCGAGCTGGTGCACTTGGCCTGGATGTCCAGCTGCGGCTTGATCCACGCGCCGTCGCCACGGCGGCTGCGGATCGTGATGTCCACGCTGTCGTCATCGACGATCGTCGCTTGGAACGCGTAGCCGGCTGTAGCGACGACAGCATGGGCGAACGCGATCGAGTACTGCTCCTTCTGCTGAGTGGGAAAGAGCGAAGCCATAGAGGATCACCGAACGATAGGAGGACGATTGGGGACGAGCTGCATCGTCCCGATTCTGGACGGCCGGTATGACGACGAGGGGTCAGCAGCCCTGGCCGTAAGAGCGTTGGGTTTCGTTCCCGCCCGCGTGGTTGGATGCCACCACCGTCCGCATCGCTGACGATTCGCCACCGCGAACATCTCGTTCGAGGAGACGCCCGAGCAGATCGTCACTCGGGTCCTGCGGGACTTCGGGGGGACGAAAGGCATCGGCGAGATCGTCGTCCCAAACGTTGTCGTCGCTGCTCATCGGCTCTCCCCGCTGCGCGTTGCTGAAGGTCCGCCCTTCGTGCTCCCGGTACAACCAACCTCGTAGCTCGGTCTGACCGTTCGACGGAACGTGTTCTTATCGGACGATCGACGCCTCCACTTGAGCCAGCCACGGCTGGATGATCTGCGTACCTACCTTGCTGGGCCCCACGATCAGGCGGTTCTCGAGGAGTTGCAGATTGATCTCACACCGAACCCAACCCCTGGCTGCGTCGCGCCTCATCGAGCCGCCCGTTTGGAAGGTTTGATGCCATCCGCTGTACCGGTGTCAACCGCCGCTGGGCAAGGTGGTGACCGCTTGATCCGCTAGACCGCCGACAGCATCGCTTCGAGCGGACCACGATCGGTGGTTCCGGTACACGCCAGCATCCAGCCCTCCAGCGTGGTCTGGACAACTTGATGGCTTGGCCGCGGCGCTTGCCGAAACGCGGCCCGCTCGATGGCAATCTCGTCGCCTGGCGTCAATGTCAACGTTACGATGACAAACATGCCATATCCTCGCGAGGAGCTCTTCCGGGTCAGTGAGGCCCGAAACGGTTGGTTCCGCACGGCAGACGCAGTTGAAGCAGGGGTGCCCCGTCAGCAGCTCGCCCGGTAGGTCGACAACGGCGTCCTGCGTCGCTCTGTTCACGGGGTGTACCGCTTCCGTGACTTCCCGGCCAAGCCCTTCGAGGACGTGATCGAGGCTTGTCTCTGGGCCGGGCCCGACGCCGTCGCTAGCCATGACACGGCACTCGCCGTCTACGGACTGGGGGAGGTGACGCCGCCGGTCATTCACATCACCGTTCCACGTCGACTCCGAAAGCGGCGGGACAGCGTGATCGTGCACGTCCGGCCACTGGTCCCGAAGGACGTGACCGTTCGCGACGGTGTACCGGTGACCACTCCGGAACGAACGCTGCGCGACGTGACGACGGACCACCCGGCCGAACTAGTTCAAGACGCTATCCAGGAGGCCGAGCTCCAAGGGCTCGTTTCTCGACGCGTCGCCGAGACGATCCGGATCGAAGTCAGCGACGCATGATCGGGCCGTACAAGACCGCGACCGCGTTTCGCGTGGCGCTGGAGGAACGACTCCGTCAGCGGGCACTCGAATCGGGCACGCCGCTCGATCGCCTCCGAAAGGAGGTCGCGTTCCAGTGGCTGTTCGCGCGAATGACGGCGGGCGACGCCGCGGACGGCTGGGTCCTCAAGGGCGCGCAGGTGCTCCTCATTCGTCTCGACGAACGTGCCCGAGCGACGAAGGATGCCGACACGACGTGGCGGTATGAAGCGTCCGAGCGCAAGCGGCTCTCGACGAAGCGATGGAACTCGATCTGGGCGACGGCTTCTCCTTCGAGATCGGCTCCCGCTCTCGCCTGGAAGCCGAAACCGAGGACGGCGGGTGGCGCTACTCCGTTCGCTCACGCCTCGACGGCCGCATGTTCGAGCAGTTCGTGCTCGACGTGAACGTGTCCCCCGACGACCTCCGACCGGTCGATCAGCTGACGTTTCGACGAGTGTTGGACTTCGCCGGAATGGAACCCCCAACGATCGCCGCAGTCCCGTTTGCGTTCCACCTTGCGGAGAAACTGCATGCGTACGTGCGGATCTACTCGGGGTCGCGGCCTTCGAGCCGAGTGAAAGACCTCTACGACATGCTCGTCATGGCCCGGGCGCTTCCAATGCCGACGAGCGACGTCCTCCACGAAGCGGTTTCGACGACGTTCGCGTTTCGTCACACGCCGCTTCCGACGGTGCTCCCGGACCCGCCGCCGATGTGGGCCGGTCCGTGGGCTGCGTACGTTCGCGACTACGGCATCGAGTGGACGACGCTCGATGACGCCGTCGCTGCGCTCCGACCGTTCTGGTCTCCTATCACCGAACCGTCAGACGAGCAGTGCAATTGGGAGCCGGAGCGATGGAATTGGTCACCGGGTCGACGTCGGTAGGCGCCACCGACCCAACCTGCATGGAATCTGAAGTTCCGGAAGCGCGCCGACCGCCAAACTTCAGATTGCTCCCCGCCGCCCGCGCCTCAAGGCCGATCGTCCTCGCTGCGCTCCGGGCGCTCCACCTTGACCCACAGCTGTCTGCTCGCAGGTGAAGCGACCAAGGGCCCTTCGGGCCGAGCGACTTCCGTCAATAGGTTGCCGCCGATCCGCAGGAAATGTCAGACATTGGGAGGTGGCGAGGCCACCTCCGACTCGTCCGTCTGGTCCGGCGGCTTTCGCCCCTCGAACGAAGTCTCGTGTCGCATCTCGCTGATGCGTGACGAATGTGTACGCGTGTCAAACCATGCGCACCCACGTCCGATCGACCACAGATTCCCCAAGGACGAGCGGGCCGAGCGGCGCACCTTCGACGACATCGCGAATGCGACCTACGGGCCGCCGGGCACGCCGATGATGTCGGTGACCGATGCGGCCCGAATGCTCGGCATCTCGCGTACGACGGCGTACGAGGCCGTGCGCGATGGCTCGCTGCCGTCGATCCGCATCGTCATCTCGGTCGCTGGACGCGTCGCCGTCCTGAACCGGGGCCGGTGGCCGCGCTGACGGCGCGCGCAGACGCCGCCCGTCCGCCGGGTCCGCACGACACCGAAGGTAATCCTGAGACACCCCGAACATCAGCAGCTTTTCGAACCCGATCCGCTCATCGACAAAGAAGCCGCATCACGATGCCTCGGCGTCCAGCAGCGCTTCATTGACCGACTCGTCAGCGAGAAGCGCATCACCTACGTGAAGGTCGGTCGCAAGATCCGATTCTGTCAGTCGACGATCGAGGCGTTCATCACCGCCAACACCATAAGCGCGCAGACGTCTCAATCGACCTCGCGGCGGTCGTCCTCGTAGCTACGCAGAGATCTTCGTTGCGTACTTGCGCTGCGCGGCTTGTTTCGAGACGCCTAGCACTGCCCCGATCTCGGACCAGGAACGGTCAGCGCCCCGCGCCTTGCGGATCGCGTCGAGCAGGGCGTTGTCGACATCTTCTCGACGTTCGACGAGCTCGACGATGTGTCGAAGTGCGCTCGTGTCGGCTTCAATCAAATCGTCGGCCTTGACGTGCTCGGCCCAACGCTCAAGCGCTGCCGTTCGTTGTGCACGTGTCGTGGTCATGGCGTCCACCATCCTTTCAAGAACTTGGGTCGCGCTGGCATGGCATGAACGATCGCTACTCCATCGCGATCGCTGACCACTCCGACCTCAAGGGGCTCGGCGTCAGTCGACGGTCCGATGAACATCGTGACGTCGGAATCTTCCGTCTCGAAGGCTCGCCAGTGGTGTCGGAATGCATGCCGCATGTCGTCGTCAGAGACACCATGCTTGCGGGCGCTCGCCTCGATGTCCACGTCGAAAAGTCTAAGCGGGCGGCAGCTACGCCGTCAACGTTTGTTGACGCTCGAAGCAATACTTTGAACCCGTTCGCGACCGTGTTCCCGGGACGCCGCCTTCCCCGGGTGTGGCCCACGGAACCACGAACTTCGTCCATCGGGGTCAAGACGCGGCGGCTTTGCGCACGGTCCGCCTCGTCGCTCATCAGTGCCCCGCTACGAGATCTTGGGCGCGTCGGCTCCGAGGAACTGGATGCGAAGCTCCCGCTTCAGCACCTTGCCGGTGGCGTTGCGCGGGAGCGCGTCGACGATGGCAATGTCGTTCGGAACCTTGAACTTCGCAAGCTGACGGATGCAATGGTCGACGACTGTGGCTCGGTCGATTGTCGCTCCGGGCTTCAGTGCGAGGACGGCCAAGCCGACTTCGCCCCACTTCTCGCTCGGCACGCCGATGATCGCCGCCTCGGCCACCTGGGGAAGTTGATACAGCACGTTCTCGATTTCGGCCGGGTACACGTTTTCGCCACCCGAGATGTACATGTCCTTCCACCGATCGACGATGTAGACGAAGCCCTCGTCGTCGGTGCGGGCCGCGTCACCCGTCTTGAGCCAACGGCCTTCAAATGCCGCAGCGGTCGCGTCGGGACGATTCCAATACCCGGGGGTGATGTTCGGGCCGGCGACCCAGAGCTCGCCGATCTCATCGGGTCCGCACTCGCCGCCCTCGTCGTTCACGATGCGCATCTCGGTGTGCAGCAAGACCTTGCCGGTGGACCCGACCTTGCGAAGCGCTTCACTTGAATCGAGGAAGATGCAGGCCGGGCTCGTCTCAGTCATGCCGAAGCCTTGGACCATCAGTACCCCCCGACCCGCCCATGCTTCCATGATCGTAAGCGCGCATGGTGCCCCTCCGACGCCGGCGACACGGAGACGTGAGAGGTCCGTTGTGGCGAAGTCGAGGTGCTGCATCATGAACTGATAGGGAGCTGGAACGGCGAAGAAGTGCGTGATGCCGTGCTGCGGGTCGCCGAGAATGCGCAGTGCCTCACCGGGATCGAACGCCTTGAGGATCACCACCGTCCCGCCTGCATGCAGAACCGGGTTCGAGTAGCAGTTCAGCCCGCCGGTGTGAAACAACGGAAGGACGCTGAGATGCACGGTGTCGATGCCGATGCCCGCCGGAACGCCCAGATTGATGCAGTTCCAGAAGTTCATGCCGTGCGTGATCATCGCCCCCTTGGGGTGACCCGTCGTGCCCGACGTGTACATGATCGTGATCACGTCGTCGTGGGTCAGCTCCTCTCGCCCGCCGTTCTGTCCGTCGTGTGGAGCGAGGGCGGCCTCATAGGGATTGGCGAAACTGCTGGAGTCGATCCCCAACAGCGAGGTGACGTTGCAACGTCGCTGCAGCTCGTTCGCTGCATCGGTGAAGGTCGAGTCGTGGATCAGCAATGACGGTGAGCTGTCGTTGAGGATGTACTCGAGCTCCGGCACGGTCAGGCGCCAGTTGAGCATCACGGCGATCGAACCAGTGCGCGCGCAGGCGAACTGGACATCGAAGAACTCCACGCCGTTGTGCGCGAGCACTGCGACCCGATCGCCACGGCCGATGCCGAGCGAGCGAAGATACGCGGCCATAGCATCGGCACGTCGATCGAGCTGGGACTAGGTGAAGCTCCGTCCGGTAGAGAGGTCCCGGATGGCCTCCTTCGACGGCCGATGCGCCGCATGGTGTCCGATCCAGTCGTACGCTCGCACGGTTCCGCTTCCGGCCGGTCGGGAGGATCGCATGGCGGCGCGCTCGGCGGCGTCGGCCACGAACGCTGTACCGGTGTTTTCGTTCATGGAGGTGTCCTTCGTTGGTCAGGCGGAGATCTTCTGGCGTTCGCGTCAGAATCTATGGTGACGTAGACATAGGTCGCCGATCGGGACGCCCGTCGAGCTGAAAGCGCTGGTCAGGGCAATGGACCGAGAACACGAGATTGATATTCTGCGGCGGTTGCTCGATCTCCATGAGCTGCGCCGGCGTCCGTTGGTGGCAGGGCTCAGCTGTGACCTTCCCGGGTCCGGGTCGTACTTCACCGCCGATCTCGGCACGGTGCCGGTCCTGCTCGTCCGCGGCGCCGACGGACGGGTGCGCGCCTTCCTGAACGCGTGCCGTCACCGGGGATCGGCCGTCGCGTACGGGCGAGGTGAGATCGCCACCACGTTCACGTGTCGGTACCACGGTTGGAGCTACGACCAGTCCGGCAAGTTGGTCGGGCAGCCGCTCGCGCGTGGTGCCTTTGACGGACTCGACGGGTGCACCAGCCTGATCGAGCTTCGCTGTGCCGAGGACTGCGGCGTGATCATCGTCAGCGTGGACCCGACGGCACAGCCGATCGGCGTGCGGGCCGAGCTTGCGGGCTATGCGTCCGAACTCGAGAGCTACGGCTTCGGGTCGTATCGGCTGGTCGGCGAGCAGCAGGCGACGTGGCCGTTCAACTGGAAGCTCGGCCTCGAGACATTCCTTGAGGCGTATCACATCTTCTCGCTGCACCGCGAGACGCTGGCCCGCCAGCTGAAGTCGGCGCCGATGATCTCGGAGTTCTCCGGGCCTCATGGCCGCGGGGTCGTGATGGGAAACAAGTGCGTGGACTTGTTGGGCAGGCCACCGTCAGAGTGGACGCGATTCGAGCGTGCCACATTCGTCTACTGGCTCTTCCCGAACGTCGTGCTCAGCTTGCCCCGAAGCGGCCACGTCGAGCTGTGGCACTTCGTCCCGGCGGACGGCCGACCCGACATGTCGAGGGTCTCGGTCCGCTTCTATGCCGCCCCCAGCGCGCCGCAGGCCGACGAGTTCTGGCAGCGGCTGATCGCATTCACGATGAGCGTCGTCGATGCCGAGGACTTCCACCAGCAGACGTTGATCCAGCGCAACGTGTCAAGTGGGCTGCTCTCGGAAACCGTGTTCGGACGCAACGAGCCGGCGATGATCCACTTTCACGAGCAACTCGACCTGGTGCTCGGAACCTCGGGCGCCACGGTGGGGGCCTGACGGGAATGCGCAAGGCGGCCGCCAAGGCGAACATGGGGACAACCGCGCAGTCGCCCGGCCCGCGCCACGCCGACAGTCACGATGCCAACAGCCACGATGCTGACCGTCCTGATGCTGACAGTCATGATCTGATCCGCGTGCACGGCGCACGCGTGAACAACCTCAAGGACATCAGCCTCGAGATCCCGAAGCGCCGGCTGACGGTGTTCACCGGCGTCTCCGGCTCGGGCAAGAGCTCGCTGGTGTTCGGCACGATCGCCGCGGAATCGCAGCGGCTGATCAACGAGACCTACAGCGCATTCGTGCAGGGCTTCATGCCGACGCTGGCCCGGCCTGACGTCGACGTGATGGACGGGCTGACGACGGCGATCATCGTCGACCAGGAGCGGATGGGTGCCAACGCCCGCTCGACGGTCGGCACGGCGACCGACGCCAACGCGATGCTCCGCATCCTCTTCAGCCGGCTCGGCAAGCCGCACATCGGTTCGCCGAACGCGTTCTCGTTCAACACCGCAACCGTCAGCGGAGCAGGTGCGATCACGATCGAGAAGGGCGGCGAGAAGAAGGTCGAGAAGCGCACGTTCTCGCGCACCGGGGGCATGTGCCCGCGCTGCGAGGGCATGGGCTCGGTCACCGACTTCGACCTCACGCAGCTGTACGACGACTCCAAGTCGCTCAACCAGGGTGCGCTCACCATTCCCGGCTACAGCATGGACGGCTGGTTCGGCCGCATCTTCAGCGGCTGCGGGTACTTCGACCCGGACAAGCCGATCGGCAAGTTCACCAAGAAGGAGCTCAACGACCTCCTCCATAAGGAGGCGACCAAGATCAAGGTCGACGGCATCAACCTGACCTACGAGGGTCTGATCCCGAAGATCCAGAAGTCGATGCTGTCGAAGGACGTCGACGCGATGCAGCCCCACATCCGGGCGTTCGTGGAGCGGGTGATCACGTTCAGCGCCTGCCCCGACTGCGGCGGCTCGCGACTCAGCGAGGCGGCTCGCTCGTCGAAGGTCCACGGGGTCAACATCGCCGACGCGTGCGCGATGCAGATCAGCGACCTGGCCACATGGGTGAGCGGACTGGACGAGCCCTCGGTCGCACCGCTGCTGGAGAAGCTCCGGCACACGCTCGACTCGTTCGTGGAGATCGGGCTGGGCTACCTCAGCCTCGACCGGTCGTCGGGCACGCTCTCGGGCGGCGAGTCCCAGCGCACCAAGATGATCCGCCACCTCGGGTCGTCGCTCACCGACGTCACCTACGTCTTCGACGAGCCGACGATCGGCCTGCACCCGCACGACATCGAGCGGATGAACGAGCTGCTGCTGCGGCTGCGCGACAAGGGCAACACCGTGCTGGTCGTGGAGCACAAGCCGGAGATGATCGCGATCGCCGACCACGCCGTCGACCTCGGCCCGGATGCCGGGGCCCGGGGCGGTGAGGTGGTGTTCGAGGGCACCGTCGAAGGACTGCGGGCCAGCGGCACGCTCACCGGACGGCACCTCGACGACCGGGCCTCGCTCAAGAACAGCGTGCGGACGCCATCGGGGGTGCTGAAGGTGCGCGGCGCCAGCGCGCACAACCTCCAGGACGTCGACGTCGACATCCCGCTCGGCGTGCTCGTGGTGGTCACCGGCGTGGCCGGGTCGGGGAAGAGCTCACTGATCGGCGGCTCCGTGTCGGGCCGGGACGGGGTGGTCTCGGTCGATCAGGCCGCGATCAAGGGCTCGCGGCGCAGCAACCCGGCGACGTACACCGACCTGCTGGAGCCGATCCGCAAGGCGTTCGCGAAGGCCAACGGCGTGAAGCCTGCGCTGTTCAGTGCCAACTCCGAGGGTGCCTGCCCGACCTGCAGCGGGGCGGGCGTCATCTACACCGACCTGGCGATGATGGCCGGCGTCGCAGCCACGTGCGAGGAGTGCGACGGGAAACGGTTCGAGGCATCGGTGCTGAAGTACACGTTCGGAGGCAAGGACATCAGCGAGGTGCTCGCGATGTCGGTCACCGAGGCCGGCGCGTTCTTCGGCGCCGGAGACGCGAAGACGCCTGCGGCGCACGCAATCCTCGAACGGCTCGCCGACGTAGGGCTCGGTTACCTCAGCCTCGGCCAGCCGCTCACCACGCTGTCCGGCGGCGAGCGGCAGCGGCTCAAGCTGGCCACCCGCATGGCGGAGAAGGGCGGCGTCTACGTCCTCGACGAGCCGACCGCTGGCCTGCACCTCGCCGACGTCGAGCAGCTGCTCGGCCTGCTCGACCGGCTGGTCGACTCCGGCAAGTCCGTGATCGTCGTCGAGCACCACCAGGCGGTCATGGCCCACGCCGACTGGATCATCGACCTCGGCCCCGGCGCCGGCCGCGACGGCGGCCGGATCGTCTTCGAGGGCACACCCGCTGACCTCGTCGCGGCCCGATCTACCCTCACCGGCCAGCACCTCGCGGCCTACGTCGCCACCTGACCCGGGGCCAGCGCGGACACCGCCGGACGACCAGCGCGGGCACCGCCGGACCGGGAGCCCCCGTGGTCGGAAATGACAGCGGTGCAGTCGCGTTGGTTGACTGTCGGAATGGCATGGGATTTTTCGACCGACCCGGAGTTCCAATCGAAGCTCGACTGGGTCGCACAGTTCTGCAAGGACGAGATCGAGCCGCTGGAGTACGTGTTCCCGCACGCCGTGCGCTCACCCGACCCGAAGGTCAAGCAGTACGTCCGCGGTCTGCAGCAGCAGGTGAAGGACCAGGGGCTGTGGGCGGTCTTCTTGGACGAGGAGCTCGGCGGCCCCGGCTATGGGCAGCTCAAGCTGGGCCTGCTCAACGAGATCATCGGCCGCTACCCCGCAGCGCCGCAGATGTTCGGGGCTGCGGCCCCCGACACCGGCAACATGGAGATGCTCGCGGCATACGGCACCGAGGAGCAGAAGAAGCGCTGGCTCGAGCCGCTCATCAATCAGGAGATGTTCTCCGCCTATTCGATGACCGAACCACAGGGCGGCTCCGACCCGAACCTGTTCAAGACCTACGCCACTCGGGACGGCGACGAGTGGGTCATCAACGGCGAGAAGTGGTTCACCAGCGCCGGCCGCGTTGCCGACATCCTCTTCGTGATGTGCACGAACGGCATGTTCGTGGTGCCCCGCAAGACGCCCGGCGTCGAGATCCAGCCCGAGCCGCGCAACCACAACCACATCATCTACAACGACGTGCGCATCCCCGTCGACCACCTCCTGGGTCCGGAGGACGGGGCCAAGGTGCTGGCCCAGCGCCGACTCGGCGGCGGTCGCATCCATCACGCGATGCGGACCATCGCCCAATGCACGCTCGCCTTCGACATGATGTGCGAGCGGGCACTGAGCCGCGAGTCGCACGGCAAGGTCATCGCCGACCACCAGATGGTGCAGGAGAAGATCGCCGATTCCTACGCGTCCATACGAATGCTGCGGCTGTTCGTGCTGGAGACGGCGTGGAAGATCGACAACACCTCGACGCAGGAGACCCGCACAGACATTGCGGCGGTGAAGTACACGATGGCGAAGGTGCTCCGCGAGGTGTCGTTCAACGCGCTCCATATCCTCGGATCGCTGGGCACGACGGACCTCACGCCGATCCAGGCCATGTATGCCAGTGCGCCGACCATGGGCATCGCCGACGGAGTGGACGAAGTCCACAAGGCCACCGTCGCTCGCAACGTCCTCAAGTCCTACCGTCCGCACAAGGGCTACTGGCCGACGGAGTACTACCCCGCCAAGCGGGAAGCGGCCTATGTGAAGATGCAGCCCCGGCTTGACGCCGACCCGGAGCTGGCCGCTTCGGCCGAGAAGTACAAGAAGTACTTCGCCAACCGCGGTCGCTAGCGCGGTTCGTCGCGCTTGGGACTGGGCCGGTTTGCCTGATTTGTGAGTCGCGGGCGGGCCGGGGCCGATCGCCGTCGCACGCCGAGGGGGATGTCCGTCGCACGCAGTGCTGTGGATGGCGCGCTCGCCCGCATCGTGCCCTCAGGCCCAGATCGACGAGATGGGCAGGGCCCATATCCGGTCGGCGAGCAGGAGCGGCCGCGGGCCCGTATGGAATAGCACCCCGACTGAGAATCGGTGCGGGAGCGAGTCGCGCAACCAGACGAGGTGCCTTGCCATCGACAGGTCGGGGGCTGCGTGGGCCTTGACCTCAATGCCGACAATCATCCCGGCCGGACCCTCGAGGAGAAGATCGAGCTCGTGTCGGCCGTCTTGCTGGCGGAGGTGGAAGATCGATGAATCGGCGACCGCCACGCCGAGTTCGGGACGCAGTTGCGCAGTTACGAACGTGTCGATGACGCCACCCACCAAACCGGCGTCTCGCACCACGGCCCGGGCGTCGACGCGTAGGAGTGAAGCGAGGAGGGCCGGCTCTACGACGTAGCGCTTCGACGCCCGGTTGAGTCGCGAGAGCTGGTTCGTGCTCCAAGCGGGCACCTGCTCGGTCACGAAGAGCGACTCCAGAAGGTGGTCGTAGCTCACCGCTGTTGCACGGTTGATGCCGGCACTGTCGTAGAGCGTCTTGTGTGCGACGGCCGACGCGCTATGGGCCGCGAACGCTCGAAGATATGCGCGCAGACGTTGTGGATCTCGATCTTGCGTAGCGAAGGGCGCGTCACGAAGCACGACCTGGTCGATGTACGAAGCAAGCCACACTCGACGAGACCGTTCACTCCGCTGGTCGACGACCTCGGGGAACCCGCCGCGCAGGGCGAGCTCCACGTAGTCACGGACATCGAGCGCATCGGTCGCATTCGGCACGGCCGCGAAATCACCATCGAAAAGAACATCGATGATCGATCGCCGTTGCGTGTTCCCGGTCGTCTCACGCATGGTCATCGGCCACATCGGCGCCCGCACCACGCGCCCAGTCGCCGGCCAACCCTCCGCCTGCAAGTCGGCTCGCGAAGACCCCGTGATCAGAAACCGCCCAGCGCCGGCCTCGGTGTCCACGCTGCGCTTCACTGCCCCGAGGATGCCCGGTGCGAGCTGCCATTCATCGATCAGAACCGGAGGACTGCATGCGGCAAGGACTGCGTCGGGGTCGTTTCCAACCGCAGCGGCGGTCGCCGGTCGGTCCAAGCGCAGGACGGTCTTCGATCGGCGCAACGCGGTCGTCGTCTTTCCGCTGGCGCGGGGTCCGACGACGAGGACGGCCGGGAGATCTGCGAGGAGATCGTCGAGGATGTCGTCAAGGAGTCGACGCCGATAGGGTGCGGGCACCGCTTCAGAGTATCGAAATTACGCGTTGTGGACTAGTGTTTTTACACAGCCTCGGCTACGGAAATTGCACGTTCGCCTCGTCTCGTCCGATCGCGGCCCGCGCACTCTTTCTTGACTCGTTCCAGTTTTTGTGGTTGGGTAGGAGCACGATGCCCTCGACCCAACACGCCCACGCCCAGACGTTGCGAGACGCGGGTCTCCAGGTCACCGGCCAGCGGCTCGCGGCCTACGACGAGGTCGTCCGTCGGCCGCATTCCGATGTCGACTCGATCGCTGCCGGCGTGCGTGCGGCGATTGGATCGGTGTCCACCCAGGCGGTGTACGACGGGCTCAATGCCCTTACCGCGGCCGGCCTCTTGCGGCGCATCGAACCCGCCGGTTCACCGGCCCGCTTCGAGACCCGAGTCGGCGACAACCACCACCACCTCGTGTGTCGCACGTGCGGGGCGCTCGTCGACGTCGACTGTGCGGTCGGCGACACGCCGTGCCTCGAGCCGTCCGACCCCGCCGGCTACTCGGTCGATGAGGCCGAGGTCATCTACTGGGGGCAGTGTCCCACCTGTCAGCACGCGACCAACAGCGTCTGAGTTCCGCACAACCACCGTTTCGAACCACGACCACCGTTCGAAGTCAGCCACATCAGCGACCTGAGGAGAAAACATGAGCAACGAAGAGCACGGCACAGTCACCACCAGCGACGAGCCGTCAACCGCGACGTGCCCGGTGATGAGCGCCACCCACCAAGCGGTTGGGGGCACGGCGAACCAGCACTGGTGGCCGGACAGCTTGAACCTGCGGGTCCTGCGCCAGAACCACCCCCAGGCTGATCCCATGGGCGAGGGCTTCAACTACGCCGACGAGTTCAACAGCCTCGACTTCGAGGCCCTGGCGGCCGACGTCGATGCGCTGATGACGCAGTCGCAGGAGTGGTGGCCGGCCGACTACGGCCACTACGGACCGTTCTTCATCCGGATGACGTGGCACGCGGCCGGCACCTACCGCGTCGCGGACGGCCGTGGTGGCGGCGGCAGCGGCGCACAGCGCTTCGCCCCCCTCAACAGCTGGCCCGACAACGTCAACCTCGACAAGGCCCGCCGGCTGCTGTGGCCGATCAAGCAGAAGTACGGCCGGAAGATCTCCTGGGCCGACCTGCTGGTCTTCACCGGGAACCGCGCCCTCGAGACGATGGGCTTGAAGACCTTCGGTTTCGGCGGCGGCCGCGTGGACATCTGGGCGGCCGAGGAGGACGTCTATTGGGGTCCGGAGCGGGTGTGGCTCGAAGATCAGCGCTACAGCGGCGACCGTGAGCTCGCGAATCCGCTCGGCGCGGTCCAGATGGGTCTGATCTACGTCAATCCGCAGGGCCCGAACGGCAACCCCGATCCAATGGCTTCGGCCCGCGACATCCGTGAGACGTTCAAGCGGATGGCGATGAACGACGAGGAGACGGTTGCGCTCATCGCCGGCGGGCATACCTTCGGGAAGGCTCACGGCGCCGCCGACCCCGACAAGTACGTCGGACCCGAGCCCGAGGGTGCGGGTCTCGGAGAGCAGGCATTCGGCTGGACGAGCAGCTTCGGGACCGGCAAGGGGGGCGACACGATCTCCAGTGGTCTGGAGGGTGCGTGGGCCAACGACCCGATCCGCTGGGACAACGGCTACTTCGACAACCTGTTCGGCTACGAGTGGGAGCTGTCGAAGAGCCCGGCCGGTGCGCTGCAATGGGCCCCGAAGAACCCCGAAGCGCAGACCGCCGTTCCGGACGCACATGATCCGTCGAAGCGCGTCGCCCCGATGATGGCGACGACGGACATCGCGATGATCACCGATCCCGTCTACAAGGAGATCTCGACGCGGTTCCACCAGAATCCTGACCAGTTCGCCGACGCGTTCGCGCGGGCGTGGTACAAGCTGCTGCACCGTGACATGGGACCCGTCGTCCGCTATCTCGGCCCTTGGGTCCCGTCCGAGGAGCTGCTCTGGCAGGACCCCGTGCCTGCGGTCACGCACAAGCTCATCGACGACGCAGACATCGCCGCGCTCAAGGGCAAGATCCTCGACTCCGGGCTGTCCATCTCACAGCTGGTCTCGACGGCCTGGGCGTCGGCCTCGACCTACCGCGACACCGACAAGCGCGGTGGCGCGAACGGCGCCCGGATCCGCCTTTCCCCGCAGGCCGAATGGGACGTCAACGTCACCTCCGGCGTGTCGCGGGTGGTGGCCACCCTCGAAGGCATCCAGAAAGAGTTCAACGGTTCCCAGACCGGCGACAAGCGGGTTTCGCTCGCCGACCTGATCGTGCTGGGCGGCTCCGCGGCGGTCGAGAAGGCGGCCAAGCAGGCCGGCAACGATGTGCAGGTGCCCTTCACGCCGGGACGCGCCGATGCCACGCAGGAGCAGACGGATGTCGAGGCCTTCGCCGTTCTCGAGCCGACCGCCGACGGCTTCCGCAACTACCTCCAGAAGGGCCACGATCTGGCTGCCGAGCATCTGTTGGTGGACAAGGCGTTCATGCTGACGCTGTCCGCTCCCGAGGTGACTGCGCTCTTCGGCGGCATGCGCGTCCTGAACGCCAACGCCGGGCAGTCTGCGCACGGAGTCTTCACCGACCGACCCGAGACGCTGACGAACGACTTCTTCGTGAACCTGCTCGACATCGGCACGGAGTGGAAGGCGACGGGTGACACGGAGGACGTGTTCGAAGGTCGCGATCGCAAGACCGGAGCAGTCCGCTGGACCGGTACGCGCGTCGATCTCGTCTTCGGGTCGAACTCCGAGCTCCGGGCCCTGGCCGAGGTCTACGGCAGCAGTGACGCGACGCAGAAGTTCGTGCGTGACTTCGTGGCTGCCTGGGCCAAGGTCATGGAGCTCGATCGCTTCGACCTCGCCTGATCCTGGTTGGGAATGCTCGTGCACTCAGTCGCTCTGCGGGCGACTGAGTGCACGAGAAGAAGCTGCCCGCCAGCGGATCAGCAGGTGTGCAGTGCGGCAGCGGCGCCGAGCGCAATCGCGACGAACCGGTCGATGGCGACCGGTCGCGTGATGCGCTTGGCCCGCCATAGCGACACGATCCCGACGAGCCCGTGCAGCAGGACGGCGGCGAGGATCTCTGCGTCGGCCGCGGTCAGCCCGTCGGCCCGCAGCTCATCGACCAGGAACGCCATGCTCGCGCGGTTCTGGTGCCGCCGCCGCTTCCGCAGCGGCTCGGTCGACGGTGCCTGGACGAGTGCGACGCTGAGCAACGGGGCCGCCTTCGCAAAGCTGTCCATCCATGCGGCCACGGCGGCGCGAAGCCGTGTCTCGAGGCCGACGAGGCCGGCGACCGCGTCATCGGTGGCCTGGGCGAGCGACCTGAGCTCGCCTTCCACGACCGCATCGAGCATGGCGCCGGCGTTCTCGAAGTGCCGGTAGACCACCGGGCGATGCACGCCGGCCTTCACCGCCACGGCGTCCATCGTGAGCGCTCGCGCCCCTCCGCCGGACACGATGTCGGCGGCCACTTCGAGGAGTTGCGCCCGTCGCTCGCCGGCCCCGACCCGCGGCGCGCGATCGTTCCGTATGCGTTCGCCGGCCGTGGTCATCGTCCCCGGCATTGTCCTTGGCTCTGCGTGTTCGCCCGCGACTCGCGCGTGCGTCAGCGGCCGAGCGCCGGACCCATCAGCCCGGCCATGTTCTGGAAGTAGAACTTGTCTCGCACTTCGTCGCTGTGACCGGTGAGGCACGCGTCGAAGCGCCCGATCGGGTTGCGGCCACCCTCGGGATGCGGGTAGTCCGACGAGAACAAGAACAGGTCCGGACCGCACTGGTCGATCATCCAGCCGACGTCCTCGGTCGGGAACGGTGTGAAGCGGAGCTGGCGCTGCACGTACTCACTTGGCTTCATCGGCAGGTCGCGCAGCACGGGCTCGGTCTTGCCGAACGTGACCTGCGCCATGTCGAGCTGGCGGACCCATCCGGGCACCCACGACGCACCCTGCTCAACCGAGGCCGCACGCAGGCCGGGGAAGCGCTCGAGGACGCCGTCCATGACGAGGCAGCCGAAGAAGTAGCTCGGGTTGGCGTGGACGGCGAGGAAGTCCTTCGAGCGTAGGTTCTCGCCGCCGCCGATCCAGTCGGTGACGACGACGCCGTTGTTGTGGAACGCCGGCCGGAGCGAGCGTCCGCCGCCGCCGATGTGCGTGACCAGCGGGACGCCCCGCTCCTCCAGCAGCGCCCAGAGTGGATTGTGCGCCGGATGCGTCGGGCCGAGGCCGTGTTCGGGGTCGGAGGGCACCATCACCGCGGCGCAGCCTTCGTCGATGGCTTCGCGCGCGATCGCAACGACCTCGGCCGGGTCCGTCCAGGGGACGTACGCGACGGCGAGCAGCCTTCGATCTGCGCAGAATGCCGCCATCGCCCGGTTGAGCGCCCGCGAGCCGCCATGCAGCAGTTCGTCGTCGCCGCCTCGGAACTGGACCGGCCCGAACGTCGGGAACACGAGCTGTGCATCGAACCCGAGATGATCCAGAACCCGCGCGCGGTCGTCGCCATCAGACGATCCGTGCGCATACCAACCCTTGAGACCCATGAGCTCGCGCTCGATCGCGTCGTCCTCGACGCGCGTGCCTGTGGCCCGCCGCTGATCGGCCGCGGCGACGGCCTTGTCCGCCATCGCGCCAGCCGCACCCAGCTCGAGCGGGCGCAGGATCTCGCGGGTCCTTGCGTCGGCGTACTGCGACAGCCAGCCGGGTAGCTCCATCACGTGGCTGTCGGCATCGAGGATCCGCTTGGTGCCTGCGTAGGTCGTTGTCGCGGTCGTTGTTGTGGTCATGGCCATGGCGGCGCTCCCTCTCGGTGACGGCCCGCGTGGCCGATCGTTACGGAGTGTAACGAACCCGCGCTCCCATGGGGGCAGCTGGGCGATTTGGTCGATCGACCCATTCAGCGACTGCCAGGCGGCGTCGATGGTGCAGTATGTCTCTGGTCGCAGGGCTTCGCGACCGGCTCAAGAAGCCGACGGCGCACACGGTGAGTGCTGTGGAGAACACCGGCCCGCGGGCGGAACTCGAAGTCACGATCGAAACCCTCGACGACACCTACCTGGTCGTGAAGAACGTCGGGTTGCTCATTGCGCAGGACGTTGCGATCCAACCGATGGAGGAGTTCGGCCTCGCTGGAGCGCAGGTCTACAACTGGCGTCGACGTTATTCGCTGCGTCCGGACTCCGAGCAGCGCTACCTCGTCCTTCGCCAGCCCGGGATGGAGCTGATCATCAATTGCCGCCTTTCGTGGATCGACTCCGCCGGATCACACATCTCGCGGCGCCAGGCCGTCGAGCTCGCGGGGCCGGCCGATGAGCGACCGATTCGCCATACCGTCAAGGTGTCCGAGCTCCGTACGATTCGCGAAGGTGCCGAGACGGCTGCGGGCCTGTTCACCGAGGCGGACGTCCCGGAAATCTGCGTCGTCGTGGAACCAAGCCGATCGGCGGCCGACATGGTGAGCCTCTGACCGGAGCCGAGCCGAGCCGACGCGCCAACGCGATGCTGGGCGCTCGACCCGGGGCTGGCTGACGCGGGTGTCATGATCTCGCTGCCGACCAAACGAGGTCGGCAGATCCGGGGGAGCCACACAAATGAGCGCAGCAGCGATCAGCGCACTGCAGGCGGAGATCGGACGGGCCCGGGAGCTCATGGCGTCGCTTACCGAAGCCGAGTGGGCCACCGCGTCGGGTTGCACCGACTGGTCCGTGCAGGACGTGGTCTGCCACATGGCATCGGTGTTCCACTCGATCGCCGAACCGGCGACCATCGAGGGCGGCACCAGTCCCGACGTCGAGCAGAACGCCGAAGTGCCGGTGCAGGCCCGCCGGAGTTGGACCCCCGCGCAGGTCGTGTCCGAATACGACGAGTGGGCCGAAAAGGGCCTGGCCGCCCTCACCGCGCTGCAGTCGCCACCGCTGGCCGACACGATCATCCCCTTGGCCAATCTCGGTTCACATCCGATGCATCTGCTGGGGAATGCCATCGTGTTCGACCACTACTGCCATCTCCGGCACGACATCGGCCGTGCCGTCGACCGCTCGGCGAAGCTGCCGCGTGACGCTGACGCGCTTGCGGCCACCCTGGAATGGATGCTCGCCGGCCTGCCCCAGATGTGCGAACCGGCACTGGCCAGCTGCACGCAGGGTGTGAACCTCTCGTTCCAAGGCCCGGCCGCAGGCGACTACACCGTCGCTCCCGGCAATCCGCTGTGGACCGTCACACCGGGCAGCAATCCGGCGTTCCCCACCGCGATCACGAGCGCGCATAGCTTCGTCTCCTGGGCCACCAAGCGTGAAGACTGGCGGACGTCGGTGACCGTGCAGGGCGATGCCACGTCCGCTGCACCCACCCTCGACGCCCTCAACATCATCTGACCGCGGAGTCGGTCGAAGCAGGCTGTTTCGCCGAACGAATACCGGCCAGCCCCCCGAGTACCGCGCCCG
>JAYUDQ010000584.1:0-10476 GCA_043739745.1 Acidimicrobiia bacterium
CTCGGGTGGATAGGCCTCGATGACCATGGCCATGCCGTTCGGCATCGTGCAGGCGATGCCGAAGCCGACGAGCATGCGGAAGCCGATGAACGAGGCCGCGTTCCAGGCGAGTGCGCAGGCGACGGTGCCGACGGTGAGCGTGGCGGTGCCGATCAGGAACACCAGCCGCCGTCCGACCGCGTCGCCCACCCGTCCCATCACCGGCGTGCCGATCGCCATCGTGAGGAACAACCCCGTGACGCCCCAGCTGATGGCACCGGGCGTGGAGTGCAGGCCGTCGGCGATGACTGAGAGCACCGCCGAGACGATGGTCATCGAGGAGGAGAAGGCGGTGACGCCGAGGATGACGGTGATCAGCAGCCGCCGGGCGTACACCTCGTCGTATGCCATGCCCCTTTGGCTAGCACGCACGGCTTCGGCGGATGCAGTCGGGCAGGTGATCAGTCGGGTAGGTCGGTGGGGTAGGTGATGTCGATCTCGGCGATTGTCTTCGGGAAGTCGCGGCGGTTGTTGGTGATGAATCGGTCTGCTCCGGCCGCCAGCGCCGTTGCGAGGTGAATCGCATCGGCGGCACGAAGGCGGTACTTCGCAGCAACGACGACGGAGACCTGCGCGGTCGCGACATCCAGCGGGCGCAGGTCGATCCGACCAAGGATTGCGGCCAAGGCAAGCAGTTCGTCACCCTCCCGGGTCGCCTTCGAGAGCAGCTCCGGCAGCAACAGCACAGAACCCACGGCAATCGGCGTTTCGAGGCGTGAGCGCGGTCTCGACGCAAGCACCTTGGCGATGCGTCGGCCGAGTGGATGGTCCGCTGCAGCTGCGTAGATCAAGACGTCGGCGTCATAGGCATCCACAGCGAACGCCCGCTATCTGGGTCGACGCCCGGCACGCACGTCGGCCACCAACTCCTCCGCACGAGCAGTAGTGATTCGCGCAGAACCTCCGAGCGGGCTCTGACGTCCACGCACGAGCAGCTCGCGGACACCGTCAGCCGCAGCAAACGTGTCCGCTGCTCGCCTGGTCCGCAGGGAATCGGGACGGACCATCACGGCGACTGGCTGGCCGTGGCGGGTGACGGTGACTTCCTCACCAGCGGCCACGCGGTCGAGAAGTTCGGGAAGCGACGCTCTGGCATCGGTTGCGTTCACGCTGGCCATGCCCGAAGCATAGAGGGAAATGTACAGTGCTGTACGTTCCCGTACAGATCACCCCGCAAGGTCGGCGAGGGTCCGATCGAGGGTGGCGATGAGCCATTCCTTGGACCATTCCGGCCCGAACGTGTGCCCGGCACCTGCGACCGTGTGCTGGGTCAGCTGGCCGGTCGTCAGCAGCGCAGCCAGGGACGCATCGGCATGGAGGCGGAGGTAGCCGAGACCGGGCTCGGCATCGTCGAAGATGTACGTCTGGCGAATGCCGGCCGCGGCAATCGCCTGCAGGTCTGCATTGACGCCGAAGGCGGGTGTCGGCCGGCGTCGCAGCTTCGCCGATGTCACCCTGGCGGCCATTCGGAGCCGGATTGCGGCGAAGCGGGCAAGGCGTCGGATCGCAGGGAGGACCGGGATGTCGCCGCGCATGACGTTGAGCCAGCGGCTCGGATGGCGCAGCGCCTGGCCCAGCTCGTAGCGGGCCTTGATCGCGTAGGCCGGCGACTCTCCGTCGGTGGTCCAGGCGTGATCGTCGAAGATGATCTGGTTGACGCCGATGATCCCGAGCAGGTCGCTGCCCATGTGTTCGGAGCTGGCCGCCCGATAGGCCGTGTACGCGCCGGAGCAGGTGCCGACGAGGACGACGCGCGCCGCGCCGAACTCGGTGCGCACGAACTGTTCGACGGCCGCGACGTCGTCCACATGCGTTTCGTCGTACGCCTCGCCGAGCCCACAAGTCCCGTCGCAGTCGTCGGCCTCGGTCGCGATCCGAATGGCAGCTCCATCGGCAAGGAGCTGCCGGAGCTCGCTGCGGCCTACCCCGCGGCGATCCAGGCGCACCACGGTATGCCCGTCACCGGCCCAGTGGCGGGCAAGTCGGGTGTGCAATCGTCCGGCGCCGCAGCACGGATTGGATCCGGTGGTGAGCAGCACGAGAGCGAGGCCGTTGTCGCGCGCGACGGCTGACCGCGTGACGATGCCGTGCAGCTCGCGGCCACCGTTCACCGGGATGCGGACGCTCGACTCGACGAGGCCGGTCCCGTCGGTGGCGATCGCAAGGACGTCGCTGACGGCGTGGGTTTCTGGTGATTGTCGGGCGCAGTCGCGGTCGGCATGCATTGGCGCGCGGGAGATCCATGCAGCCATCGCCTCGATCGCCTTCGTGGGTACCTCGCCTGCCTCCGGGTCGTCGAGGCGCATGGCTGCGTATCCCGCCAGTTCCGGCGATTCGACCTGAGCGCCGAGCTGTGTGAGGTGGAGCATGAGCTTGCCGGCCGAGCGGATGTCGTCCCGATCAACAACGAGAATCTCCGCCGCAGGGCGTCGGACCAGCGCCAGCGGATCGACTGCCGCCAGCTCAGCGACCGACGCCTCACTCAGGCCGAAGCCGCCCGCCTCCACAGCAGGTCGGGCACCCGTTCCACAGGGCCTTGCGCACGGCTCGCTCGCGACTCCGGCCCCGAGCATCTTCAGCTCCCGCACGAATGGGCGTCCTGCGACGGGCGCCCACAGCACGAGCCGCGCGACGTCGTCACGCGCCGACGCGACCGCAGCTGCCAGAGCAGCTCCGACCCGTAGACCGACCAGGGTGATGCTGATGCACCCGACCTCGCTTCGGAGCACATCGATCGCCGCATCGATGGCCACACGCCAAGGGCCGACGATGGACGCTCCCGCGGGGAGATCGCCGCTGTCGCCGAGCCCCGGCGGGGCGAAGCGCAGCACCTCGTGGCCCTCACGAGCAAGCGCGGCCGTGAGGTGGTTCATCGATCGATCTGCAGCCAGCGCCTCGATCCCGAACGGATCACAGATCACGACACCCGACCGCATCGCGCTTTCGGCCACGACGGATGGCGAGACCAGCACGCCGACCACCCTGGCGTCGGGTGGCCCGAAGACAATTGGACGCATTGCGATCATGGCTGCCGTGGCGGGATGATCACGACGGCTTCGGCATCCGAGTTCAGTGCCGAGACGTAGGCGCGCATAGGAACGCGGGCATCGGCGCCGAAGCGAACCAGCAGCGTCTGGGGATCGGCAGGAATCACGTCGACGTGATCGGCCAGCAGCCGCCCGCCTGGCACGTCGACGGTGACGAACCGGGCCGCCCGGACGCTTCCGATCTCGATGGCGAGGATTGCGCTGTCGGTCCACGATGCCGTTGCGGTGAGCCCGACGCCACGTTCGACGGACAACGGCTTGCCGGGAGGCGTGTACGTCGTGCGGCTCACCACCGTCCCGTCAGGGCGGACAAGGCGAGCGGCGATGAGGTCGTGTGCAGGCGGCCCGAACCTATACGCGTACGTCGGATCGGTGAAGCGTCCGAAGGCCTCGTCGGTGCGGACCCGCACGCCGCCACGAGCCGGCGCAATGACATCGACCGCTCCGTCAGCGATGATCGTTGACCCATCGCGGAGCGCTTGAACCTCGACGCGCCCCTCGACCGGTGCTGCGGTGTCGTTGCAAACCCAGAGGTCGAGACCGTTCAGCCCCTCGTCGACGCAGAACAGCGAGACGGGTTGCAGCACCGGCGCCATGCCATGGAGCGCAGCTTTTGGGCGGCCCTGCGCGTCGATCAGTCCCCAGCCGGCGCCCGTCCAGAGGTCGTTCAGGAACCAGACGAGCGCGCCGCGGCACGACGACCCTGGCCGTCGCCATTCCGAGAACACCCGCTTCAACACCTCGGCCGAGGCCGCCCGTCCGACCGCCAGGTAGCGCGCGGGATCGGCCCACCGCAGAGCCGTCGGGTCGATCCCGAACAGTTCGTGCACATAGTGATCGCGCACATCGTCGAAGTCCCAGCCGGTGCCGCGGTCGCGCGGGACGCGCGCCTTCCACTGCGGCGACGTCGGTGCCGTTTCGAGTTCGCCGAGAAGCTCTGTCACCGCCGCGGGCGCCGGGACGTTGGCGAAGGCCAGGCACTCCGATGCGAAACGGACCTGCGCGTGGCGGGCATCGGTGAGGGGCCGCAGGTAGGCGCCGACCCCGAAGTAGTGGTTCACGCCGTGATCGTTGGCGAACGGGAGGTGGCCCTCCGACGGCGACGAAGCCACATACACGAGGTCCGGGCGGCGCTCGGTCATCAGTTCGGCGATCACTGTCCGGGCCAGGGAGTCGTCGAGCACCTCCGACACGAGGCCGAGCATGGCCGCCTGCTGCTCGATCTCGCTGCCCCCGCAGACAACGGCCAGCGATGCCGATGTCTGCGTGTCGTCGAGGAAGCGGCCGACCTCGCGGCGAACGACCGCGGCGAACTCGGGGTCGCGCGGGTAGTCGAAGTTCGCGAACGGCAGGTCGTGCCAGACGAGCATGCCGAGCTCGTCGCACGCCGCGAAGAAGGCCGGCTGCTCGTAGGCGGCCGTGCCGCTGACACGGACCATGTTGCAACCGGCATCGCGGGCGGTCGTGAGCACATCGCTGAGCTCGGCGGGCGAAGCCATGAAGGTGGCCGGGTCGAGCGGCATCATGGCGCCTCCGCGGCAGAACACGGCATCACCGTTGACCACGAGTCCGAAACCGCGCCCGTCCGGACCGCGGTCGACCGAAATCTCACGCAAGCCCAAACGGCCTGCGTCGATCGTCACGACGGAGCCATCGCTGCGTTCGAGGTGAATTCGAAGGTCGTGCTGTGCCGGCTCGCCGTGGGTGTGCGGCCACCAGCGGGCCAGGCCGCCGGTGGCCACGGTGCCGGCGAGCGTTGCGCAGCCCGCCTGGTCGCGCACTTCGAGGGTTGCGGACCGATCGTCGAGCTCGACTCCAGCGCCCACCACCTCGATGCCGTCGAGCGACCGGACGTCGAGCTCGATGCGGACCGCATCCACCGTCTGTCGGACCGAAAGCCGTTCGACCGAGATGGCCCGCTTCCGGACGACGCGCACCGGCCGCCATGGCCCGACGACGGTGACCGGTGGCGACCAGCTCGGGATGCGGCCGAGGAGCGTCGTACGGACCGAACGCAGGCGCTGATCAGTGACGAGCTTCGTCTTCCAACGGGCCCTCGGCTGTTTGTGGGCGGCCAGCCAGGTGTGCAGTGATCGGCAGCGGATCTCGAGCACGTTCGTCGGGAGGACCGATGTGGTGACGTCGATGGTGAACGACTCGAACATGCTCGTACCCGTCGCCACCGCGGCGTCGTTCCAGAGCACGTCGCTGATGGTCGCGATCCCGTCGAGCTCCAACACGATGCGTTCGCCAGCAACAGCCGGCGCGAGCGCGACCGTGCAGCGAAACGCGTGGTCGTCGACATCGAAGTCGGTCGGCGCAACGTTGTCGAGCGACCACGTACCCAACCGGCGCCGGGCGCCGGCCGCAGTCGTGCGCGGGCCTATGGCGGCCCACCCGGCGTCTGTCGGTGTCGTCGCTCCCGACGATGCGAGCGTGGCGTACTCCCAGCCATCGTCGAGGTCGATGACCTGGTGGCTGCTGACCCCCCGCCGACCGGGCACGGACACCGGCACCGACATCAGCGCAGGGTGTTGCGGAGATGGCCGATGCCCTCATCCCACGCGTCGGCGAGGGTGGTCAGCTGCGGTGTGGCGTCGAGCGGCTTCCCGGCCAGCGCGGCACGGGCGGTGCGGAACTGCAGCGTCTTCGCCGTCGTCGAAATGGCTGCGAAGGCGCTCTTGGCGGGGTTCAGGTCGGGGACCGGTAGGCCCGCGGCGGTGAGCCATTCCAGGTGGGCTGCGGCGAGCGAGAACGCCGCGCCGAACTGGCGGAACGAGGCAAACGCATAGGCGTGGTAGGCCGACCCGCCGCCGGCGCGCAACGTCTCGATCTCGGCATCGAAGCGTGTGGCGTAGCGGATGAACGGGTTGACCGACGGGGCTCGACCGACGTGTGCGCGCAGCAGGTGCAGCGAATACGTCGCCAGTTCCTTCCCCCGTCGCGGTTCACGGGTCCCAGTCTTGGCCACCTCGATGAACGGCGGCAGGTGCCAGACGTCGAACTGCTCCTGATCGAGGCGGAACAGCCCGGCGAAGTCGTCGCCGCCGAGGGTATGGAACGACTGGTTGTGGAAGTACCCGAGCGTCCGGGCATCGGTGTCGATCTGTACGACCGCGATCGTCGTCTTCGTGTGACCACTCCGGTACGTCGTCCCTTGGGTGTCGGGGAGGAACCAGGCGTCGACTTCGATCAGCACCGGCCGACCGGCCACGACCTCGTGCGCGGTCTGCTCGATGACCGACGACCAGGGGTTCAGCTCGATGACGGTTATGCCGTACAGGTCGGCCAGCTCGTCGTGGGGGAACTTGAAGAACGTCCACTGGTCCGCTTCGAGGTCGATCCCGACGGTGAAGCCGAGCCCAGCGAGCGGCTCGTGGCCGAGCCCATGCAAAAGCTCGATCCATACGTCCACATAGCAGTTCGTCTCGGCCCAGTCCCGATCACCGAGATGCGTCGCATGGGGGACGTAGGTCGCAGGATCGAGCGTGAGGATCTGCGCGTTCACGGCTCCAGCACGGCGCGGATGGCCGCCGGCCACCCTTTCGGGTCGAGGCCATGGGTACGCAGCATGGCGAGGGTGAGGCGTTCGAGGCCGAAGCCGATGCAGCTCGTCGACGCATGCGATCCGTCGGGTAGAAGGATGGCGAACTCATGGCCGAAGTGGTCCTCGTGCGCGTTCAGGGACACGCATGCGGTTGGGTGCTCGGGCGACATGATGGCCACGTTCATCTCGAACTTCAGGGCGAGCTCGCGCTGGCTGGCGGCCATCAGCTTGCCGGTGCGGCCGAAGAACGGGTCGTTCGCGACCTCGGCCACGAACGGCACACCGAGGTCGGACAGCAGCTGTTGCGAGCGCTCGAACCACACGTCACGCCAGGCCTTCACCTGTTCGGGCGTGCCGATGCGGACGTGCTCCTGCTGGCGGAACATCTGCATACGCATCGGATCATTCGACGGCTCATGGCGGAAGCAGTACGACTGGATGTCGTACAGGCGGCCGGACTGCGGGATCGTTCCGGTCGACATCGGGTACACCGGGTAGCACGCAGCCGGGGTGAGTACGACCTCGGTCGGCTCGAGGTCGTCGGTCCAGCGCTCGCCCGCCTCGACCTTGCGCAGCAGTTCGAGATGGGCGCGGTCGTTGCCTACGAAGCTGTGCACCGACCCGGAGAGATGCGGGAACGTGCGGAGGTGGCCGCTCTTCACGAAGTTCGGCCGGGTGACGACCGGGGGGAAGCGCACCAGGTCGGCTCCATCGGAGGCCGAGCGGTGGGCGACGGCCTTGACGATGCCTTCGACGATCCACTCGAACGCTCCCGACCGGCCATTGATGCCCGGAACGCCCGTCGGGATCAGCAGACCGGCGCCGACCAGTTCGGCCATGTAGGCGTCGCGCGCCGCTTCGATGTCGAACACTGCATCCGCCACATCCCCACCCGATGGGCTCATGGTTGCCGTCATGGCTCAGTCTCCCTTGTAGACGCACAGGAGGCGTCCGTTGTTCATCAGGATGCGCTCGTTGTGGACCATCAGCGCTGCGCTGTGTGCGTCGCGCAGATGACGTCCGAGGGCGAGCGGCGAATCGTTGCGGTATGCGGCGATGCCGCACACCTCGAGCGACCCGTGGATGATGCGGATGATGGCGCTCGACACCGATGTCTTCAGTGCGTTCATGCGCACGACCACGCCGGGTGCGGTGACGGCCAGAGGATCGCGAAAGCGCGACTCGTAGAGGCGCACGGCAGATACGACGGTCGCCTTCACCATCTCGAGGTCGGCGAACAGCACGGCGACGTCGGATGCCGATGTGGGGATGTCGCCGGCCGATTTGCGGGCTTGCGATCGGAGGCTGGTGCGGGCGATGTTGACCGCATCGGTTGCGATGCCGAGCCACAAGGCGGCCCACACGATGTGGGACACCGGAAGCATCGTCTGCGACGATATGTCCGCATAGGGCTGCGGGAGGACACGATCGGCCGACCCGGTGGCGGTCAGCGTGTAGCCGTTGCTGCATGTGCCCCGCATGCCGAGCGTGTCCCAGCCGTGCGTCTGCACGAGCACGGCATCGGCCTTGTCGACGGCCACGATCACCTGATCGCTCGGTGGCGCGTCGGCGCTGCGACGGGCGGTGACGAGGATGGCATCGGCGTGGTCGCCGTACGAGATGACCGGTGTCTCCTTGCGGAGGGTGAAGCGCTCCGCCGTGAGATCGACCGCACACAGGCTGGTACGCACGTCGCCGCCGACGCCGACCTCAGTGGTGGCCGACGCCAACAGCCGCTGCTGGTCGGCGACCGATTCGATGAATGTCCGCAGACCGGCCACGTACTGGCCGTGATGGACCAGGCAGGAGACCTGGATCTGGTGCATCGCGTAGACCATTGCCGTCGACGAGCAGCGCTGGCCGAGGGCGTGGCAGATCGCTGCGAGGTCGCCGATGGTCGCGCTCTCGCCGCCGAGGTCGATGGGAACGTAGGCACCCAGAAGTCGGGCCTCTCGGAGCGCAGCGATGGCCTCGTGTGGGAAGCGGGCATCCCGGTCGACCTCGTCGGCATGGGGTCCGGCGACGTCGTTGGCGATCTTCTGCGCCTCGGCCAGCAGGCGGTCGCCCACGGGTGAGAGCTCGAAGGGGGATGAGGAAAGCGTCATGGCGTGGCCGTCATCGAAGAACGGTCATGACGCGACCAGCAGTTCTTCGAGGGCGCTGCGTATCGCCGAGACACTCGAGAACGTCCGCCGCGACAGCATCGACTCGGGGAACTCGAGCTCGAGAGCGTCCTCGAGCGCAAGCATCACCGTGACCGTCGAGAGCGAAGTCAATCCGGCATCGTAGAGGTCGGCGTCGTCGTCGAGGCCGGTCGCATCGACGACCAGTTTCCCGTGCTCCATGATCGCCTGCCGGATCGTGTCGGTCAGCACGTTGCAACTCCTCGAGGTTTTCGGAAACGATGAACTCCACCCCGAGCAGTGATCCGCTCGTGAGTCGTACGAAGTCCTCGTGTGTTTCGCCACATCAGCTGGCCGGACTTTAGGCGAGGCTGCCCAATGAGTCGCCCGACCCACCGCACCTCCGCGGGAGGGGCTGTTGCGTACTGAAGCAGCCCTGCGCAGAAAGGTGGCGGCGGAGGAACTGCGGCCGGCTCCTGAGGCTGTCAGGTCGACTTCATCGACGGAGAGGTGACGGCCGGGATCGCCCGCGGGATCAACGTGGAACGCAGCACGCGTGCGGTCGCGGAGAGGAGCACGAGCGGGCGATGCGACGTGCGGAGCAGCTCGTTGGCCAGGCTCGGCGAGATCATGCGGGTGACGGGGTCGACGGCGTCGGTGGCCAACCCGACGAATGCGACCTCTGGATTGTGTGACTCGGCACCGATCGCATGCGACGCGTCGCCGTGCAGCACATCCCAGCTGATGTCCGTGCGGTGGTTGCCGGCATGGTCGCGGATCTCGGACGCGATGCCTTGCAGGTATGCGGAGTCGATCACGTCGTGGCGGGCGATGGCGGCGTCGCCAGGCCCTGACGGCTCGATGGCCTGGACGAGGAATGGGGTCAGGTGGACGGGGTCGGCGAAGGCCTCGATCAGGTCGAGCCCACGGATGGAATGGCGCAGGCCATCGAGGCAGATCAGGAGGCGGTCGGCTCCCGGGGGGATCGTCGCGTTCGGTCCGACGGCCACGATCGGGCCGTGGAAGTTGCGCACCAGTTCGAAGAACACGCTGCCGATGAAGAGCTCACTGGCGGTGTTGGCGTGGTCGACGCCCATGCAGACGATGTCCTCGGGTCGGCACATCGAGGCGATGGCTGAGGCCGTAGAACCACCGGACGTGACCACCACCGATTCGGCATCGACGTCCCGGTAGGCAAGCATCAGGCCCTCGTGGTAGCCCGGCGTGCCGGGGTGGTCGCTGGTCGGCCAGTAGGCGACGCTCAGCAGCACGAGCGGCACTTCCATGGTCCGCGCCAGATGCACCGCAATTGGCAGTGCCCGTTCTGCGCGCGTGGTCTCGTTGAGCGGTACGACGATGCGTCTGGTCATCGTGAGCTCCTTCAGGTTGATCGATGCGACCGCGCTGGTGCGGTCCGCGTCTGCCCGTGATCCTGACCGAGGGAGCCTGTATGCGATAGGGGACAGGAGCCCGCGTCCGGAGGGCCGAAAGTCCCTATCGGTCGCCGTCGACCCGCCGCCAACCGACCCGCCGCCAACCGACCACAATCGCAACACCGGCCAGGGCACTGCACGCCATGGCGATCAGCAGCGCCGACGGTTGCGGGACCTCAATGGCCAGAACGGCACGGAAAGAGGGAACCGTGAACGCCATGGCCGCACAGATGACACTGAATGCTGCGATGCCACGGCGGGTGCGGTCGAGCGGCCCTGATGCCACG
>JAYUDQ010000585.1:0-4199 GCA_043739745.1 Acidimicrobiia bacterium
AACATCACCCTCCCGGTCATCGTCTTGTGGCTGGCCGCGCTCACCTGGGCCACGTTCCGCTATCCCACGCCCTCCGACGTCGGCCGCGGGCTGCTGCTCGCGTCGATCGCCTACTTCGCCGGCCTGTGCGTGTGGCGGACACGGCTCAGCCGGCCTCGTTGACGGCCCGATGTTGACGGCCCGATGTTGACGGCCCGATGGGGCCTGCGATACGCCACCGGACAGGCTGACTAACGTCAGCCGTATGCCTTCAGCGTCACCGCACCAGCGGCACTTCACGGAGTTGGCCGTGCATGACGTGCCCTCGCGCATCACCGGATCGTCGATCCTCGTACAGCCCGTCGGCGCCATCGAGGCGCACGGCCCGCACCTCCCGTTGGCGACGGACTACATCGTCGCCTGCGCGGCCGTCGACGCGCTGGTCGCACGCCACGGCGACGAACACGACCTCTGGGCGCTCCCGCCGCTGGCGTACACGAAGTCGAACGAGCATGCGTGGGCGCCCGGGACGATCTGGCTGTCGGCGGAGACGCTGCTCGGGGTGCTCGACGACATCGGCCGCTCCCTCGCCACCACGAAGGCGAAGAAGGTCGTGTTCGTCAACGCCCACGGCGGCAACTCGGCACTGCTTCAGGTCGCCTGCCGAGATCTGCGCCTCCGTCACGGCCTACAGACGTTCCTGGCCCACCCGTTCACGAAGTCCGACGAGGGCAACGAGTTCGACATGGGCATCCACGGCGGTCACGACGAGACCAGCATGCTCCTGCACCTGCGGCCCGATCTCGTCGACATGACGAAGGCCGTACGCCGTGTGCCCGAGCATCTGGCCCGGAACCGTCACGTGAAGTGGGGCGGCTCGGTCAGCTTCGGCTGGCTCAGCAACGACTTCGAAACGGCACCCGTCGACGGCGGACTGCCCCTTGGGGTGATCGGCGATCCGACGAGCGCGAACGCCGCACATGGCGCCGCCCAGTTCGAGGCCATCATCGCCAGCATGGCCGAGGCCATGGGCGAGATCGTGCGCTGGAACCCGGCCCAGGCCTAGCACGTGGCCGCCGTCGGGAATGTCGCTGTGCCCGCCTTCTCGGGTTGGCCGAAGGATGCCATCGACTTCTTCGACACGCTGGAGGAGAACAACAACCGGGAATGGTTCTTGGAGAACCGGGCCCGATACGACCGGTCCATCCGGGAGCCGATGGAACTGTTCCTCGCCTCGGTCGAAGCCGAGTTCGGCCATTCACACCTGTTCCGTCCGAACCGTGACACGCGCTTCGCCAAGGACAAGTCGCCCTACAAGACGAACATCGGTGCCGTGATCCGCCGTGCCGACGGTGCCATCGCCTACGTCCATCTCGACCAGGCCGGCGTGATGGCGGCCTCCGGCTACTACATGATGGCGCCCGATCAGATCGCCCGCTTCCGGGCTGCGGCGGCCGACCACGAGACCGGCGCTGCGCTCGTGGCGTTGCTCGCAACCGCGGCGAAGGCGGGGCTCGGACACGGGGAGCCGGCACTGAAGCGGGTGCCACCGCCGTATCCGAAGGACCACCCACGGGCCGACCTGCTGAAGCACAAGAGCATGACGCTGTACCGGAACTTCGGACAGCCGGCGTGGCTGCACACCGCGAAAGCACGGGAACAGATCGTCGCCGCATGGCGGGGCTGCGGAAATCTCAACGACTGGCTGGCGAAGCACGTCGGCCCGTCGGAGCTGCCCGACTCGCACCGATAGGTCGAACCCGTCGGCGCGCCTACGATCTGCGCCCAGCATGCGGCCCGTCTCTCTTCCTGTGAAGCTCGCCGCCGCAGTCGTCCCGGTGATCGTGGGCGCGGCCTTGATCTGGGCCGTGATCGACGCCCACTCGTACGGCGATCGGGTGCTGCGCAACGTCACCATCGTCGGGCACCAGGTCGGCGGCACCAATCGCGCCGAACTCGACAAGGTGCTCGACGTGGTCGAGGAGCAGCTCCGCTCCACCTCGGTTCGTGTGACGACGACCGATGGCGGTTTCACGGCGGCCGGCGGCAGCTTCGGCATCACCCTCGACCGGCCGGCGATCCGCGCCGCGGCCTTCGCCGCCCGCAGGCCGCCCGCCGCTGTCCATCGCCTCAGCGAGTACCTCGGCTCGTTCTTCGGTGCCGAGGAGCTGGCCGTTCCGGTGCACGTCTCCGTCAGCGACACGGCCAAGACCCTGAGCGAGAAGGAGGGCGACAAGCGGCGCGACCCGGTCGACCCGCAGCTGAAGCTGCGCAACGGCAAGTTCGCGACACTTCCGGGCAGCGACGGTGAGGGCATCGACGCAGCAGCGCTGGCCGGTGCCATCCCGGCCGCCATCGGGCAGGGGAAGCTGCCGATCACGATCGCAGCCAACCGCGTTCCCCTGCCGTCGAAGTTCACCACGGCCGAGCTGCAGGGTCTTGTCGACCGGGCCACCGCTCTCACCGCGAACCCGATCCAGTTCGTGGCCGGCGACCAACACCTCCAGATCGAGGCCGCACAGCTGAGGGCGTGGGTCACGCCGACCATCGTCAACCGACAGGTACAGCTCTCGCTCGATACGGACAAGACCCTGGCCGGCATCCGCAAGCTGGTCGGGCCGACGGTGCGCAAGGCGCAGAACGCGATGCTCACCGTCGACGGAACCGGGACCGTCTATGCGATTCCTTCGGTCGACGGTCTCGAGTGCTGCGAGCCGGGCACCGTCGAGCGCATCCAAAAGGCGTTCAGCGGCGAGATCGCGCAGCCGGTCACGCTCGACCTCACCGTCATCAGGCCGAAGATCACGACGGACAGGGTGACCGGCCTGAAGGTGAAGCAGCCGATCGGGTCGTTCACCACGAAGCACAAAGCCGGTGAGGACCGGGTGAAGAACATCCACCGCATCGCCGATCTCATCCGCGGTCAGGTGATCCTGCCGGGCGACACGTTCTCGGTGAACCAGTTCATCGGCCCCCGCACAGAGGCCAAAGGCTTCGTGGAAGCGCACGTGATCGAGGACGGGGTGTTCAAGGACTCCTTCGGCGGCGGAATCAGTCAATTCGCCACCACGCTGTTCAATGCGGCGTTCTTCGGAGGACTCGACATAACCGCATACAAACCGCACTCGCTGTACATCTCCCGGTACCCATTCGGCCGAGAAGCGACCCTTTCTTACCCCTATCCGGACCTGAAGATTCGCAACAATTCACCGTTTGGTGTCATGATCTGGCCTACATATACGGCCTCATCGATCACGGTCACGCTCTACTCCTCGCCGTATGCCAAGGGTGATGTGCTGGGTCAGGTGACGTCGACGCAGGGTGAGTGCAAGGTCGCCGTCACCACCCGGATTCGTACGTATACGGATGGTCGTACATCGGAGGACAAGTTCAAGGCGACCTACATGCCGTCTGAGGGCGTGGACTGCAACGGCAACCCGACCGCTGGAGCAACCACGACGACGGAGAAGCCGACACCGGCCACAGCGCCGACGCAGACAACTACCCATAGCGGCGCCGGCACCCCGACGACGTCTGGCCGGGTCACGGCGGGCGGGGGCGGATCTGCGGGCGCTGCCGGATCTGCCGGCGCGACGACAAGGGCTCCCAAGACGACGGTCGAGGGCGGGTCGGCCACGGTTGCGACGAAGCGCGCCGCCACCGAGCCCCCGGCTACGGAGCCTCCGTCCGATGGCGGCGTCGTGGTGGCCCGCCCGCCCGTCACCGGAGTCGGCTGATGGTCCGGGTGCGTCGGCTGGATCGGTTCACGCGTTGATCATCGATTGCGCCGTCTACGAGAACGGTGTCAGGCGGTCCGAGCCGCTGGCCATCGCCGACGCGTTCGAGGCCGGCCGCGCCCCCGGAGCGTTCGTGTGGATCGGCATGTTCGAGCCGACCGAGGACGAGTTCGCGGCTGTCCGCACCGAGCTGTCGCTGCACCCGCTGGCCGTAGAAGACGCGGTGCGGGCCCACCAGCGGCCGAAGCTCGAGGTCTACGACGACTCCGTGTTCCTGGTCCTCAAGACCGCCCGCTACGACGACGCCACCGAGGCCATTGCGTTCGGCGAGATCCACGTCTTCACGGGCGACGGCTTCGTGGTGACCATCCGCCACGGCGAGGGGACCGGCCTCGCCGAGGCCCGCATTGCACTCGAGAGCGCCCCGGAACGCCTCGCGTGCGGTCCCGGATCGGTCCTCCACGCGGTGTGCGACCGGGTCGT
>JAYUDQ010000586.1:0-4167 GCA_043739745.1 Acidimicrobiia bacterium
GGCGTCGAGTCGGCTCAGCAGACGATCGGCTGCAGCGCGGGCCTGCGACTCGCTCTCACGGACGACGACATGGACCCGGTACCCGAACCGGATGGTGCGTTCCTGTCTGGCGGCACGGGCCTGCATGTCGCGGATGATTGCGGCCACAGCGATCATGGTGTCGGGCCACATCAGGTAGACGTCTGCGCCTTTGGCCGCGCACTCGCGTGCGTCGTCGGAGAGGCCGCCGAAGTAGAAGGGTGGGCAGCGCCTGGCAACAGGCTGGGCTGAGGGCGCCTTGATGTCGAGCGAGTAGTGCTCACCGTCGACGTGCAGCGATCGGCCGTCGAGCAGCGTGCGGAGGATATCGATCACCTCACTCGTGCGCCGATACCGCGGCCCTGACGCCATCGGCGCGCCGGGGAGGTCGCTCGAGATGATGTTGACGGTGAGCCGTCCGCCGAGCATCTGGTCGATGCTGGAGAGTTGACGTGCAAGCTGCGGTGGCCACAGCTCGCCGCAGCGAACTGCGAGCAGCGCCTGCATGCTGGTTGTGGCCAGTTCGGGAGCGATGCCGGCGGCAAACGCAGTCGCGTCGATGCCCAGCTCGTAGCCACTCGGCAGCAGGACGTTGTCGAACCCGTTGTGCTGCGCCCGCAACACGATGTCGCGGCAGTGCGACCACGAGCTGCGCAGCACAGGATCGGACACGCCGAGGAACTCGTAGTCGTCGTCGCACAGCGCGGCGAACCATGCGACTTCGCAGCGTCGGCTGCTCACGGAAGCACGCGACCCGCCGACGCGATCAGCCGATAGCAGTCGTCCTTGGCCAGTGCGATGTCGGCAGCTGCGGCCGCTTCGAGGATGCGCTCGGGTCGGCCGGTCCCGATGATGGGGATGACACCGGCGGGATGCGCGAGCAGGAATGCGAGCGCGATCGCCGTCCGCGTCGAGCCATGGGTTTTGGCCAGCTCGTCGAGTACCGACTGGATGCCCGCGATCCGGGTGTCCGGCGCCGGGTCGGCGACGAGGCGCCCACCCGCCAGCGGGCTCCACGCGAGCGGCGTGAGACCGAGCTCCATGGCCTGGTCGAGGACACCGTCGTCGAGCGGATCGAGGTGGGCGACGCTCAGCTCGGGCTGCACCGTGGCCAGCGGAACGTCGAGGTGCGCCAGCAGGGCGCGCACCTGCGCCGCGGAGTGGTTGGAGACACCGACGAAACGCACCTTCCCGGAGCTCACAAGATCTGTCAGCGCCGATGCCACTTCTGCGGGATGGGCCAAGAGGTCGGGGCGATGGATCTGGTAGAGATCGATCCGATCGGTCTGCAGCCGGCGCAACGACGCATCGCACGCCTCGCGGATCCTCGTGGCCGACGTGTCGTAGGGGACGCCCAAGCCGATTCCCCGTGCGAGCTGGATGCCGCCCTTGGTGGCCAGCACCATGCGGTCACGCAGGGACGGGCTGGCTGCGAGCACCTCGCCGAGCAGCGCCTCCGCGGCTCCCCATGCGCAGTCGTTGTCGAGCCCGTAGACGTCCGCCGTATCGATGAGCGTCATGCCCGCGTCGAGCGCGGTTTCGATCCGGCCGGCCGCTGTGGCCACGTCGACGCCGGCGAAGCGCCAGCAGCCGAACGCGATCGCGCCGACGGACAGTCCGGTGTTGCCAAGGGGTCGTTGGTGCACGCCCGGCATCGTACGGTCGGCGGAGGGTGCAGACCGGTCCTGTACGTTTCGGAGATGGCCGCACTCGTCCGCTACGGCGTCATCGGGACCGGCATGATGGGCTGCGAGCACCTGCGCAACATCGCCGCGCTGTCCGACGCGACCACCGTCGCGGTTGCCGATCCCGTGCCGACGTCCCTGTCCTGGGCTCGGGCTGCGGTTCCCGGCCT
The DNA here is from genome assembly GCA_043739745.1 of Acidimicrobiia bacterium. GTDB lineage: Bacteria > Actinomycetota > Acidimicrobiia > Acidimicrobiales > JANYDT01 > JAYUDQ01. The sequence goes on from JAYUDQ010000586.1 coordinate 1,874, forward strand.
CGAGGTCGCCTGCTACGGCGACTACGGCGAGCTGCTGGCCCGCGGCGACCTTGACGCCGTGCTCATCGCATCACCGAACCACACCCACGCAGACGTCGTGCGTGACGTGTTCGAGCGTCGACCTGACCTCCATGTGCTGATCGAGAAGCCGCTCTGTACGACCGTGGGCGATGCCCAGAACCTCATCGCCCTCCGTGATGGGCGTCCGGCCGGTTCGGGAATCGTGTGGGTCGGGCTCGAGTACCGCTACATGCCTCCTGTGGCCCGGCTCTTGCAGGAGGTGCGGTCGGGGACCGTCGGGAGGCTGCGGATGCTGGCCATCCGGGAGCACCGGTTCCCGTTCCTGCGCAAGGTCGGCGACTGGAACCGCTTCACCGCCAACACCGGTGGGACGCTGATCGAGAAGTGCTGCCACTTCTTCGACCTGATGAATCTGGCGATCGGCGCCCGGCCGGTACGAGTCCTGGCCAGCGGCGGACAGGACGTGAACCATCTCGACGAGGAGTACGACACCGGACATGGTCGTATGCGCGCCGACATTCTCGACAACGCGTACGTCATCGTCGAATACGCCAACGGGGTGCGGGCCATGCTCGACCTTTGCATGTTCGCCGAGGGCGGCCCGAACGAGCAGGAGCTCGTTGCCACCGGTGACCTGGCCAAGGTCGAGGCGTTCCTCCCCAGCGGCCTGGTACGCATCGGCGTGCGCGGCGGTGGGCCCCGACCGAATGGTGAATGGACGAGCAGCGAGGTACGCGAGATCGACGCTGCCCACGATGCGCGGATCGGGTTCGCCGGCTTCCATCATGGGGCCTCCTATCTCGAGCACGTAGCCTTCGTCGACGCGATCCGCACCGGTGGCCCGGCTGCGGTGACGTTGGAGGACGGCCTGTGGTCGGTTGCCGTCGGGGCCGCAGCGCACCGGTCGATCGACGAGGGCCGACCGGTGCTACTGGCCGAGTACCGGGTGGGCTGATCATTCGCTTGGGGTCGGCGGGTATGGCCGTCCTACGCTCCGACGATGGATGACGACGGCACCTCCCTGATCCCAGCCGAAACCCTTGCGCTGGTCGGACGGGAGCAGGGCGAGCCGGTCACCGCCGACATCACGGCGACGGGAGCGCAGCGCTATGCCCAGGCCGTCGGTGACCTGAACCGGATCTACTTCGACATCGACGCCGCGCAGTCTGCGGGCTATCGGGACCTCGTTGCGCCACCCACGTACGTGCAGTACGCCCTCGTCAGCGGACGGCCGCTCGAGGACATACGCGAGGACGGTCTGTTCGCCGCAAGGGCGTCGGCGATGCGGCTGCGGGTGTCGCGGACGATGTTCGGCGGCGAGGAGTGGGACTTCCTGGCCCCGGTCCACGTCGGCGACCGGATCACGGCAACGAGCCGCCTGGCCGGTCTCGACGAGAAGCAGGGAAGCAAGGGTCCGTTCGTGCGGATCACCCGCGAAACGACGTACACGAACCAATCGGGCGAGGTCGTCGCCCGTACCCGCCAGATCGGGATCGCGCGATGAGCGCTCCCGACTTCCGAGAAGTGGATTTCGAGGACCGCCAGTTGCACCTCGAAGATGTCCCCGTGGGCACCGAGCTGCCGACCGTGATCCGCAACGCCAGCCGGGTGCAGCTCTTCCTCTACTCGGCGGCTACGTGGAACCCGCACCGCATCCACTACGACGCCGACTACGCCCGCTTCGAAGGACATCCGGACGTGATCGTCCACGGTCCGCTGCAAGGTGCGTGGCTCAGCCAGTACGTCACCGACTGGGCCGGTCCGGCCGGTCGCATCGTCGGACTCTCGTGGCAGAACCGTGCCTCGGCGCTACCGGAGACGGACTACGAGTTCCGCGGAGTCGTCACCGCGGTCGACGGTGACGTGGTCTCGCTGCGGGTGTGGGAGCAGACGGTTGCGGGTGACGTGCTGATGCCCGGTGAGGCGAGCGTTCGGTTGCCACGACGCTACTCGTAAGCGCGCGTACTGGTTGAGCCAGCCTACGCGAGCCCGACGCTCACCAGGCGTTGACTGCGTCGATCAGACCCCGCAGCCGACCAGGCTGGCGGCGGCTGAAGCGCAGTGCGATGCGGGCCAGTTCGAGGTTGTCCTTGCCCGACATCTCCTGGGGAAGCGGGCCGGTCCGCCAGACACCGTCGGCATCGGCGAACTCACCGAAGCGGGTCGAGATGTCGGCGAGCTGCGCGTCGGTCGGGCCGTGCTGCATGCGGATCACGAGCACGTCGTTCACCCATCGGATCGAGTGGTAGTTCGAGTAGAAGCCGCAGATCTCG
>JAYUDQ010000587.1:0-4167 GCA_043739745.1 Acidimicrobiia bacterium
GTGAACGCGGCACCGACGGCAATCGGGGAGCCGGCACCGACGATGCCGTTCGCGCCGAGCATGCCGAGCTCGAGCGAGCTGATGTGCATCGAGCCGCCCTTGCCGTTGCAGTAGCCGGTCGCCTTGCCCATCAGCTCGGCCATCATCGGGCGGAACTGCCCGCCCTTGGCCACGAGATGGCCATGGCCGCGATGCGTCGACGTGATCGAGTCGGCGTCGGTGAGGTTCACGCAGACACCCGCAGCAACCGCCTCCTCGCCGACGTAGAGGTGGAGGAAGCCGGGCAGCTTCGCGGCCTCGGCCAGCTTGCCGGCAGCTTCCTCGAACAGGCGGATGCGCACCATGCGGCGATGCAGATCGTGCAGGACGTCAGGCGTTGGTTCCATTTGCAATCCTTCGCTCGGAGTTACTCGGTTGCGCCCATGGCCCAGCGGATGCCGCGGCGCAGCAGTTCGTAGTACTGCGGCTGCTCCCACGAGCCGCGCTCGATCTGGGGGTAGTACGCGCGCAGAGGAGCCATGTCGTAGTGGCCTCGGCAGTGGCCGAGCGTGTTGTAGAGGATCGCCCCACCTCCGAGTGCCTTGACGTACATCACAAGGTGGGTGTCGGATCCCCTGGTGGCAACGGTCCAGTCGTGCTCCTCGAACCCGGTGGCGTCGCCGGACCAGGTGGTGTGCAGGAGCGGACGGAGCGACTCGCGGCCGTGGTACTCGCTGAGGTAGAGCTCGTCGTCGGTGGTGAACGTATCGATGCCGGCGACCAACCAATGCGACGGATCGGCTACTTGGACCGCATACGGGTGAATCGGCGGATGAGCCACGAACTGACTGCCCAACATCTCGGCCCACGCCGGGAAGCAGCGCGGCGACTCGACCCCGTTCGGCCGTGGGAGGTCGAGCGCTGCGTTCGTTCCATGAAGTGCGAACCACCGTCCACCTCCTCGCACCCAGTCACCGATCGCGTGCTGTGCCGCTTCCGACGGACGGACGTCGCAGGTGTAGCTGACGAGGAACGTGGAGGTGGCGATGGCCGCAGTGTCCTCGTAGTCAGCGGCGACCGTGACACGGACTTCGTCATGCGCTGACAGGAGCGTCAGCAGCTCGCGGCGAGCAAAGTCGACGTCGTGCCACTTCCCGCCGGCTACCAAGTAGGCGTCGATGCGATCGGACATGAGCGCTCAGTAGTTGATGCGCTTGAGGAAGCCACCGTCGACGGTGAGGTTCACACCGTTGACGTGCTTGGCCCGGTCGCTCACGAGGAAGGCGACGGAGTCGGCCACATCCTGGGCGACACCGAGCGCGCCGCCAGGGTGGTTCTTCTCGGTGGCCTCGTAGAACGGCGGCATCCCGGCCTTGATGCGGTCCCAGTCGCCGCCCTCGATGAAGATCGGGCCGGGCGACACCACGTTGCAGCGGATGCCCTTCGCTCCCAGCACCTGCGCCTGGCCGAGCGTCCAGTTCGTCACCGCAGCCTTGAACGCGGAGTAGCTGCCGCTGCCACTGGCGAAGTGCTCGGATACCGCGGTCGTGCCGATGCTCACGACGGAGCCGCCCTGCGCGGCCAGGAACGGCGTGGCCGCCTCGACGCCGTGCAGCAGCGCCATCAGGTCGATGTCGAAGTTGTTCTTCCAACCCTCGAGCTTGCGGGCCGGCTTCGCAGAAGTGTTGTGGATGTAGATGTCGATGCCGCCGAGCTGTTCCGCCGACGAGGCCACCCATGCCCGAAGCGAGTCGCCATCGGCCGCGTCCACAACTGCGCCTACCGCCTTGCCTTTCGCCGACAGCTCGGCAACCGCCGCATCGACGTCGGCAGCAGTACGCGCGCATATGGACACGGAGGCGCCTTCGGCCAGCAGTGTCTCGGCTATGGCCCGGCCAATGCCCTTGGTGGCGCCGGTGATGAGCGCGCGCTTGCCGGTGAGTCCGAGATCCATGGTGTTCCCCCTTCGAAGCTGGTCGGAAAGTAACCAGACAGTTAGTTCATCATCGACGGGCCCCGCTCGCAAACCGGAGCATGCGCGGCGGGACTGGCCGGGTACAGTCCCGCGCATGGATCGCTCGATCGTGCACAACGCCCATATGGCCATCAACCTCGCGCACCGCTTCGTCTACTTCGTCCCCGAGGCGGCCGAGGAGTACGCCGCGATCGGCGTGACCGGACGTATGGGCTATTTCGCGTCCCGCGCCGCTCCGATGGGTGCCGTCACCGACGAGGTCGTTCTCGCCACCTTCTACAACTTCAGCCCGACGGCCGTGATGTCGGCCATGCCGGGGGCTTGGGAGACGGCGTCGCCCGAGTCGTTGCAGGCGGCACGCTTCCGGGTGGTGCGGCGCTCCCTCGATCGAGTCGGTGCTTCGATGGCTGCGGCGGAAACTGCGGAGGCGCGTTCGATCATCGACCCGGTCGTGGCCGGCCTGGATCTCGCCGGCAAGACCCTTGGTGCGGCGAATGCTTCCGTGCGCCTTCCCGACGATCCGCTGGTCGCGCTCTGGCAGCAGCTGACGGTGATCCGCGAGTGGCGCGGCGACGTCCACGTGGCACTGCTCCTGGCCAACGGCATCGGGCCGTGCGAGTGCCTCGTCCTGCAAGTCGGCACCGGCCGGTTCCCGCTCGGCCTGGCCAAGGCGACGCGGCAGTGGGACGAGCAGCAATGGGCAGCCGCAGTCGCCGAGCTCGGCGAGCGCGGATGGGTCGACGCGGCGGGTGCGATGACCCCCGCTGGTGTGGAGGCGCGGGAGCGCATCGAGGACGACACGACCCGCCTCTGTGAGCCGATCTGGCGATGCGTCGGCGACGCCGGTGCGGCCCGACTGACGGAGCTGATCGCGCCCATCGACAAGGCGATGCAGGCCGCCGGGACGTACGCGGCGCTCTGAGTGCGCAGTGCACCTCGTCGCCTTCGTCCGGGTTCATCGTCGCCAACCGCAGGAGCGGCTCGCCGCGCACGTGAAGGCTGCCTCTGCCGGTCGGCTGGGTTTGCTCTGGCGTGGCGAGCGCACCGAATCCGGGTCAGATCCACGCCAGTTCGGCGCCGTCGGCCGGTCGGCTCCGCTGCTCAGGCGTCGATGTCGCCCGACGTCTTGCGTGCGTCGTGTGTTGCCGCCGCCAGCCGGGCCGTCTGGGACGAGTTGAGCTCGCCGAGACCGAAGCCGATCGCACCCAGCTCGGTGGTGACGCGCTTGGCGATGATGCGCCCGGTCTTCGTGATGGTGGCGCGGATCGCACGCCCGTCGGTCTCGTGCGGTTGCTTCTTCACGTAGCCCGCAATCTCGAGCTTGTCGATGGTGAGCGTGACCGTCGTCGGGTGGACGATGAGCTCCTGGGCGAGGTGGCCGAGGATCATCGAGCCGGTGCCGCTCAGCTCGAGCGACATCAGGATCAGGTAGCCGTTCCGGTTGATGCTATGTGCACGTAGTACCTGATCGATGTTGTCGCCGACCCTGCGGGACAGGCGCATCACCTCTGTCATGGCGAAGAACCGGGAAGCGTCGCCGAGCGAGTCGTCCCAGTACTGACGCGAGACGTCAAGCGGATCGGCGGGCATGGACATGACCTGAACGTACCTTGCGGTGAGGTGCGCGGCGCATGCGGATGGGTGCCGAAACGCCAGCGGAGGCGGGGCCCGCCGCCAATGAGCTCAGTGCGAGCGTGGAAGCCCGAGCACGTGCTCGGCGACGTAGGCCAGCACCAACTCCTGGCTGATCGGAGCGATGCGCGGCAGTCGGGCTTCGCGGAAGTAGCGCTCGACGTGGTACTCGGTTGCGTAGCCGAAGCCACCGAGGGTCTGCACGGCCCGGTCGGCGGCGAAGAAGCCGGCTTCGGCGGCAAGGTACTTCGCAAGGTTCGCCTCCTCCCCGCAGGGCAGCCCGGCGTCGATCAGCATCGACGCCTCCCGAATCATCAGCGCCGCGGCGCGGAGCTGCGCATGCGCCTGCGCGAGCGGGAAGGCGATGCCCTGGTTCTTGCCGATCGGACGGTCGAAGACCACGCGTTCGTTGGCGTACTTTACTGCGACGCGCAGTGCAGCGCGGCCGATCCCAAGCGCCTCGGAGGCGACCAGGATGCGTTCGGCGTTGAGGCCGTCGAGCAGGTAGGTGAAGCCCTTGCCCTCCTCGCCAACGCGGTCGCCGAGGGGGACGATCACGTCGTCGTAGGTCGTCTCGCACG
>JAYUDQ010000588.1:0-4165 GCA_043739745.1 Acidimicrobiia bacterium
CTGCCACCCAACGCGGCATCCAACGGGATGCCCGTCGTGGAGATGCACGGCCGCGATTCGGTCACCATCAACTCCGGCGGCGAGAAGATCTTCGCCGAGGAGGTCGAGGCCGCGATCGTCTCGCACCCCGGCGTGTACGACGTCGTCGTAGCCGGCCGGCCGAGCGAGCGCTGGGGCAACGAAGTCATTGCCATCGTGCAGCGGACGGAGGGGATCGACGTCAGCGAGGCCGAACTACTGGAAGAGGCGGCCCGGCATATCGCCCGCTACAAGCTGCCGAAGGCGTTCGTGTTCGTGGACAAGGTGCTGCGATCGCCGAGTGGCAAGGCCGATTACCGCTGGGCCAAGAGCGTGGCTGCCAACTGAGTGCGGACGCGCCCGAACTTTGTCGGCGAATGCCGATGTGAGCGGCGTTGGGCGACAAAGTTCGCAGCTTCCGATCCGCCGAGTTACCCGACGACCGGTGACGAGCCGACCTTCGTGGCCCAGTCCTTCAGCGAGCTCTTCATCACCGAGTCGGTCGTGATCCAGCGAAGCTCCGCACCGCCGGGAACCTCCGAGTAGCGCACGTTCAGCAGGTTGTGGGCGGTACCGAACTCGAGGTCGGCGCGGCCCGGCAGATCGGAGCTGCCGAAGCGGGGATCGGCGTAGTCGGCCGTGAGATAGGTGACCCGCTGCTGCTTCAGATACCGGCGGATGATGATCGTGACCGCCCCGGTGTCGGCACCAGCCACCGGCACCACACGCAGGGTCATGCCGTCAGAATGACGCGTCCACGTCTGTGTGGCCTGCACGGGATCGGCAACGGCGCGGGCATCGCGAACGAGCCGATCGGACGTGTGCGCGTTGTGCTTTGCGGCGACGTAGTTGACGGCGAACACCGCCAGCAACGTCGCGACCAACACCAGGATGAAAGTACGTCCACGTACCAATCGGCCCTGCTGCAGCTCTGCGCTACCTCGGAACGGCGCTGATTGATGCACCGACACCGCGTCAGCTCCCGGCCTTCTTCACTGCGTGCCCGCCGAAGGCGTTGCGCAACGCGGCCAGCACCCGAAGCCCGTAGGCGTTCTCCTCGCGGCTACCGAAGCGGGCGAACAGCGAGGAAGCGATCGTGTACGCCGGAGCGCCGTATTCGACTGCGGCATCGACCGTCCATCGACCTTCGCCCGAATCGTCGACGAAGGCCTCGAGCGAGTCAAGTCCGGGGTCGGTGACAAGGGCAGTGGCCAGCAGTTCCAGCAGCCACGATCGCACCACCGATCCATGGTTCCAGACGTCGGTGAGCTTCGCCTGGTCGACCTGGAACGGGCTCTTCTCGATGATCTCGAGGCCCTCGCCGTAGGCCTGCATCATCGAATACTCGATGCCGTTGTGGATCATCTTGACGAAGTGGCCTGACCCCGATTGCTCGTCGACGTGCATCTCTCCGTCTTCCGGTGCGAGCGTCGTGAAGATGGCCTTGCAGGTGTCGTATGCACTCTTCGGGCCTCCGATCATGAGGCAGTAGCCGTTGGCCAGGCCCCAGATGCCGCCCGAGGTGCCGGAGTCGAGGAGCGTGACGCCTTTCGCCGCAAGTTGGATGCTGCGGGCCTGGGTCTCCTTGTAGTTGGAGTTGCCGCCGTCGATCACGATGTCTCCGGCACCCAACAGGTCGCGGAGCGAGTCGACGGTTGATTGTGTCGGTCCGCCGGCCGGCACCATGATCCAGACGATCTTGGGGGATGGAAGTGCCGCCACAACGGCCTCCAGCGAATCGACCCCGACCGCGCCCTTTGCCACGGACGCCGCAACGGCATCGGCGGAGCGGTCGTACGCCACCACGCGGTGGCCGCCCAACAGCAGCCGCTCCGTCATGTTTGCGCCCATCTTCCCAAGCCCGACCATTGCGATGTCCATCTGCCTATCTTGGCGCGCCTCCGGCACCGTTGCGGCCAAGGCTGCGGCAACAAGCAAACGCTGAGCAAAAGCGAACTCCGCGCATTGCGTACAAGGAAACAGACGTCAACTCTCGTCCCGCACATGCCGATGTTGGGCAGGTGCCGGCAGATCTCGCGACCAACCATGGGCACCCGCCCGACTCCTCTCCCGATCCCGAGGTTTCCTCGGGGCAGACCGCTCCTGAGCCGGACCCGCGTATCGCCAGCCTGGCGGCGCTCTTCCAGTCGGCCGGCGAGGGCAACCTGCTCCTCGATGCCGAAGGCCGGATCGTCTACTCGGGCGGTGTCGCCCACTGGTTCATCGGCTGCGAACGTGAGGAGCTCCTCCAACAGAGCTTCCTCGACCTCGTGCCACCCGACCAACGGGCGTTCGTGGCCGGCGCCATCGACCGGGTCCGCAGCGGTGCGACCGAGCCGCTGTTCGAGACGCACTGGACGGACGTGTCGACGGGCCGTCTCACCGTCATCGCCCTCCAGATCGCGGCACTGATCGAGGAAGGCCGCGTTCTCGGCATCACGGTCAAGGGCTTCGAGCTCGCCACCCGCCATAGCGCCGACGCCGCCGCCCGCGGTGATCTGGACGCCTCGCGCCAACTCGCCGAGCGTTCACCCCTCGTGATCTTCCACCTCGACGCCCGGGGGCAGTGCACGTTCCTGAATGCCCGATGGACCATCCTTACCGGGCAGCCGCGGGCGCAGTCACTCGGCACCGGCTGGCTCAACCAGCTTCCCGAAAGCGACCGGATGGGTTTCCGCTCGATGGCTGCGGCCGCCCATCGAGAGCGTCGAGGATGGCGTCACCACTTCCATGTCGTCAACGCCGTCGGTGGCGCGCAGCTTGTCGACGGCGCAGCGATGCCGCTCCTCGATGCCGGTGGCGCAACCATCGGCTACTTCGGATCGATTGCGCTGGTGAGCACCGCCATCGAAGCACGGAGCCTGTCCGCGACCGAGGCCACTGTACCGACGTCTGCCCAGAAGGCAGAGCCTGCCCAGAAGGCAGAGCCTGCTCCGATTGTGCCTGCCCGGATCGAGAAGCACGCCCTTCCCGCGATACCGCTGAACAGCGCCCCGACGCTCGACGCCGGCTTCACCAGCGCAGACCTGCTCCTCGGCACACGCCGGATCGAGGACCCGATACCGGTCGAGGCCAGCGTCACCGAGCCAGGCATCGACAAGCTCACCGGGCTCGCGAACCGGCTGTTGTTCGCACAGCATGTCGAAGCGACGATCTCGCGCATGGGAAGCGATGCACTGACCGTGTCGCTGTCGTTCGTCGACCTCCATGGGCTGACGAAGGAACGCGAGGCGAACGGCCCACGCGTGGCCAACGACTACCTGTTCCTGCTGGCCAAACGGCTGGAGGCGACGATTCGAAGCATCGAGATCGCCGGCCGGATCTCCGGTGATGTGCTCGGTGTGCTGAGCATCAACTGGCTGTTCCCTGACGACCTGCCGATCGTCGCCCACCGGCTGCTCGACCGTCTCGGAGAGCCGCTGGCCACCAAGGACGGCAGTGAGGTCAGCGTGCCGATGCGTCTCGGCATGGCTGTTGCAAAAGCGAACGAAGGCGTCGAGGACCTCTTCAGCCGCACCTGGAACGCGATGGCGGCGGCAAAGGATTCGCCGGACCGGTACGAGATCAACCTCGGCTGATCACCCGGCGGCGTGTGCCGCCGCTCCGCTCGGCTACGGACGTTTCGGCGGGGACACCGTCTTTGCCGGGTCGCGCTCGACAATGCCGTCAAGCGCCACATCGATAGCAGCCATGACCGCCGGGTCGAGCTTCACGTCGGCCGCTTTGACGTTGTCGTCCAGTTGGCTCGGTCGGGTCGCACCGACGATGGCGCTGGCGACGTTCGGGTTCTGCAGCACCCACGCAACGCCGAGCTGCGCCATGGTGAGGCCGGCCTCCTCGGCGATCGGGCGCAGCGCCTGGACCTTCCCGAGAACGTCGTCTTTCAGGAAGCGCGAGATCATGTTCTTGCCGCCGAGTTCGTCGGTGGCTCGCGAACCGTCGGGCGGAGGCTCGCCTGGCAGGTACTTGCCGGTGAGCACGCCCTGGGCAAGCGGCGACCAGACGATCTGCGACAGGCCCTCGCGCTCGCACGCGGGCACGACCTCCGCCTCGATCACCCGCCACAGCATCGAGTACTGGGGCTGGTTCGAGATGAACGGCACGTGCAGCTCCCGAGCGAGCGCAGCGGCGGCGGTGATCTCGGCCG
>JAYUDQ010000589.1:0-4141 GCA_043739745.1 Acidimicrobiia bacterium
GTCGCGAGCCCGAGGCTGCGCAGGGCGTTGGCTGCTTCCAGGCCGAGAAGGCCGCCGCCGATCACGACACCGACAGTCCGATCGTCTGCATACGTACGAATGGCTTCGAGGTCGTCGATGGTGCGGTAGACGAAGCAGCCGGGGAGGTCACTTCCTGCGAGCGGCGGCACGAAGGGGTAGGAGCCGGTGGCGAGCACGAGGACGTCGTAGGAGACGGCGACACCGGCCGCCGACATGACCTTCTTCGCTTCGCGGTCGATTTCTACTGCGGCGTCGCCGATGTGCACGGTGAGCCCGGCGCGGTCGTACGAACCGGGCTCGACGAGGCAGAGGTCGGCTTCGGTCGCGCCGGTGAAGTACGTGCTGAGGCCGACGCGGTCGTAGGCGACGCGAGGCTCTTCGCAGAACACGACGATTTCCCAGGTGTCCAGCGCGTCGCGTTCCAACATCGTCTCGACCAGCTTGTGGCCGACCATGCCGTTGCCGATCACGACCAGCGTGCGGGCGCTCATGCGGCCACCAACACCGCATCAGCGGTCGAGTACCAACGGCGCTGCCGGCCGGCGGCCACGAACGCCGTCACCAGCGCAGCGGCGCCCATGAGCGCGAAGCCCGCGCCGAAGCTGCCCGTCATGCTCTTGAGCGCTCCAAAGCCGAACGGCAGGGCGAAGCCGCCGAGTCCGCCCGCTGCGCCCACCAGTCCGGTCATGGCACCGACCCGGCTGGGAAGGCGGACACCGACCATCTGGAACACTGCGCCGTTGCACATCCCGAGCAGACCGAGCGAAACGGCCAACAGGACGACGGTGGCTGCAAGGCTCGGCCCCGACGCGACACCCAGGGCCATGGCGCCGACGCCGACAAGTGCGACCTGCAGGACCCGGGTGCCGCTGAAGCGATCGGCCAGCGCCCCGCCGAGCGGGCGCAGTAGCGAGCCGGAGACGGTGCAGACGGCAGCGAACCCGCCGGCCGTCACCTTGACGAGATCGAAGCGGTCCACGAAGTAGATCGAGAGGTAGCCGGCCAACCCGACGAAGGATCCGAACGTCACTGCGTAGAACCCGCACAGCCAACGCGGATCGGTCTCACGCAACAGGCTGAGAGGCGAGACCTTGGTCGCGGCGACGAGCTTCGGCGGCTCTTTCGCCAGGATGGCGAACAGCACCCAGGCGGAACACACCGGGATGAGTGCAAGGCCGAAGACGCCGTGCCAACCGACGTGCTCGGCCAGCCGGGGCGCGGCCAGCGCGGCGACGACGGTGCCCGAGTTCCCCGCGCCGGCGATGCCGAGAACCAGCCCCTGCTGCTCCGGCGGGTACCAACGGCTGGCCAGAGGCAGGGCCACGGCGAAGCTTGCGCCGGCGACACCGAGCAGCAGGCCGATGCCGAGCACCTGCACGAGCGCACCGCCGGCCAGCCACCCCCACAGGAGCGGCAGGGTGGTGAGGCCCATGGTGATGAGGCCGAGGCCCTTGATGCCGACCCGGTCGGCCAGCGACCCGAGCAAGAGCCGGAATGCTGCGCCTCCGAGGGGCGGCACAGCGACGACGAGGCCCTTCTGGAACGAGCTGAGCCCGAGGTCCTTGGCCACGTAGGCGCCAAGCGCTCCGAGAAGCACCCAGACCATGAAGGAGATGTCGAAGTGCACGAGCCCGGCCACGAGGCTCGGGAAGTGACCGGACTTGCGCAGGGAGCGTGCGTGCATGGCGTCAATCAAACCGGCGGGCGGTTACCCGTTCGTTGCCCGTGCATGAACGAAACCGCACAATCTGTGCACATACGGTCCTGTTCGGCGTGCGCAGATCTTCACGGGTCGGAAACATGGGTGTGCTGTGGGTCACGCAGCGACGACTGGTGCCTGCTCGGCACCGAGGAGCCGCAGCAGATGGGAGTGGATGGCCCGGGCCTGCGGGTCGTCGAGCAGCGAGAGCGGATGCCGGGGACGAGTCAGCGGGACGTCGATCACTTCGATGACCGACGGGTGCGGTGGGTTGCCCATCACGACGATGCGGTCGGAGAGCAGGATGGCCTCGTCGACACCATGGGTCACCATGAGCACGATCTCGGTGTCGGACTCGTTCTGCCACAGGTCGAGCAGTTGCGTCTGCAACTGGGCCCGGGTGAGCGCGTCGAGGGCGCCGAAGGGTTCGTCGAGCAGCAGGACGCGGGGCTCGACGGCGAAGGCCCGGGCGACGGCGGCGCGCTGTTGCATGCCGCCCGACACCTGGCCCGGTTTCTTCAGGCGGTGCTCCCACAGTCCCACCGCTTCGAGGCATCGCTCCACCTGCTGGCCCACATGTTTGCGCGACCACTCGGGACGCGCCTCCCGGCAGGCGGTGCGGACGTTCTCGAACAGTGACAGGCGCGGCAGCAGCGAGTACTGCTGGAACACCATCGCCCGATCGGGCCCGGGTGCGGTGACCGGCGCACCGTCGAGGACGACCGCACCGCCGTCGGCCCGCAACAGGCCGCCGGCCATGTTCAGCAGTGTGCTCTTGCCGCAGCCGGAATGGCCGATCAGCGTGACGAACGAGCCCGCTTCGACCGTCAGCTCGACATCGCGCACGACGTGTTGCAACGTGCGCTGGCCCTTGCCCCGGCCGTTGGCTCTCCCGTTGTTCTGTGCCGTGGCAAAGCTCTTCCAGACATGGTCGAAGTGGAGCGTCATGCGTGTGCCTCCGTGAGTGAGACCTTCTTGGCGAGGCGCAGGAAGGCGAGGTCGAGGACGAGGCCGACGCATCCGATCAGGATGATGGCGCAGAGGACCCGGGCCAGGTTGAGGGCGTTGTAGGCGTCCCACACGAAGAAGCCGATGCCGACGCCGCCCGAAAGCATCTCGACGGCGACGATCACCATCCAGGCCGTTCCCATCGACAGCCGCAGTCCGGTCACGATCGAGGGCAAGGAGTTCGGGAGCAGGACGTGCTTCAGATACGCGAAGCGTCCGAAGCGGAACACCTTGGCCACGCCCCGCTGGTCCTGGGGGATGCCCGAAGCGCCGGCCGCGGTGTTGATCACGATGGGCCACAGTGCGGTGATGAAGATCACGAACGACGCGGCCTGCGGTGCGTTCTTGATGATGATCAGCCAGATCGGGAACCACGCCATCGGTGACACCGGGCGCAGCAGCTGCACGATGGGGTTGGCGGCTTGCCATGCGCGCTTACTGGCGCCGATCAGCAGCCCCAGCGGCACTCCGACGAGGGCTGCGGCACCGAAACCCTTCGCCACCCGGCTCAGCGAGCCGAGCAGCTGCAGGCCGACGCCGAGGTCGTTCGGCCCACCGTTGTGGAACGGCGAGCGCAGGAGCCGGGCCATCTCGTGGAACGTGACGATCGGTGACGGCAGGTCCTTCACCCGCCAGGCTGCAAAGGCCCAGCCGGCAACCACGATGGCAATGCCGACCGATCCCCACGCCGTCGATGCGAGGGTGCGACGAGCCCGGTTCGAGCGTAGGGCGATCGTCTGCGGCGCGGTTGGCGCGCTCGGCGCTGCTCGCGCAGTTTGTACTGTTTGCGCGACCGACGGCGGATCGGCCACCAGCGTGAGCATGCTCATTTGCGGTTTGCCTCCTGGTCGGGCCTCTTGGGATCGAATGTGGCCTTGTCGAGCTTCACGTCGAAGGGGCTCATGTCGTCGTTCGGGACGGTCACACCCTCGGCGCTGGCCACCGAGGCGTAGAGGTCGCTCATGATCAGCTGGTCGGCGAGCTCCTGGTAGGGGATCGGGTCCTTCACGAGGCCCAGGCGCTGGTACTGCGCCATGGCCCAGATGGCGTGCGCACGGCGGGGGAAGCTGACCGCGCCGTCACGGAAGAACTGCATCTGGTCGCCCTTGAAGTCCTTTGTGCCGACGCCGGGCCCCAAGTCGTACTTGCCGAGCAGTCGGCCGCGGATGTCGTCGGCGGGCGCATTGACGTACTTCTCCGCCGAGATCGTGTCGGCTGCCTTCGAGCGGTTGCCGAGGTCGTCGAGCCACTTGCTGGCTTTGAGAATCGCTCCCATGACGTCTTTGAGCGTGTCGGTCTCGGCTGCGAACTTCGACGTGACGACGAGGGCCTTCTCGGGGTGGTTCTGCCACAGGTCCTGCGTCGCGAGGTGCGTGAAGCCCACGCCCTTCTGCACGGCGACGGCGTTCCACG
>JAYUDQ010000590.1:0-4137 GCA_043739745.1 Acidimicrobiia bacterium
GCCGCATCCTCGCCTCGGGCGGTGCCGGCGAGCCGGCTGGCGGCCCGCACGATGCGCCGCTCGACAGACCATCCCCCGAACAGCGAAAAACCTGTCGCGGGAAGCAGCTCGGCCCGCCCGCCGAGTTGGAACAGCAACAGCGCGGCATGCAGCTCGACGAGCTGGTCGATCGGGCCGGCGGTTCCGTGCTCGTCGTCCATCCGCAGCACGTGCAACGAGGACGTGACGGCTTCCAACTCGCGGGCCGCGTCGATCCCCGCATCGGAAAGCGCGATCCAGTCCTGCCGTTCGTTCGGCTCCCGTCGTATGTCCAACAGCGAAATATCCATGAGCACAGCATCGTCGCAAGTTGTGAAAGACCGGTGAGCATTCACCCGGATTCCGGAAGGTCACCTGTCACACCCATGACATCAGTCATACGCGCGCATGTCTTTTGAAACCCACGTTCACCGGGTGTTTCCAGCCAGTTTCACAGAGGGACGCTTGTTGGTCAGACGATACCGGCGCGAGTCGTGTGTTCGACGCCGGCAACCTCATACGCCTCTTTCTCGTCGAGCGTCTCCTTCGCAAGCAGCGCATGAGCGAGCGCATCGAGCTTGTCGCGATTCTCGCGAAGCTTCGACAGCGCGTGCTCGTAGCAGTCCTCGACGATGCGGCGGACCTCGCTGTCGACGAGCTCGCGGGTCTTGGCCGACGGCGCGTCCGGCGACTCCCCGAAAAGCACCGAACCGTCGTCGGGACGGGGCAGGACGGTGAGCGGACCGATGGCCTCGCTCATCCCCCAACGCCCGACCATCTGCCGGGCTATGCGCGTGACCGTATCGAGGTCGCTCTCAGCACCCGTCGTCACGTTCCCGTAGACGACATGTTCGGCGGCCCGTCCACCAAGGGCGCCGATGATGCGGCCCCGCAGGTAGTCGGCGTCGTAGGAGTACCGGTCCGACTCGGGGCTCTGGAGTGTCACGCCGAGTGCCTGCCCGCGGGGCACGATCGAGATCTTGCGGACCGGGTCGGCGCCGGGCTGCAGCATGCCGAGCAGCGCATGCCCCGACTCGTGGAACGCCGTGCGCTCCTTCTCGGCGGGGCTCATCACCAGGCGCCGCTCGGTGCCGAGGATGATCTTCTCGAGCGAGTCGCTGAAGTCGGCCCGCTGCACCTGCTTGTGCCCACGGCGGGCGGCGAGGAGCGCAGCCTCGTTGACGAGGTTCTTGAGGTCGGCACCGACCATGCCCGGCGTGGTCGACGCGATCGTCCCGAGGGAGACGTCCGGCGCAAGTGGTACGGACTTGCTGTGCACCTTCAGAATCTCCTCGCGCCCCACCTGGTCGGGGGGGCTGACCACGACACGCCGGTCGAAGCGGCCGGGGCGCAGCAGCGCGGCGTCGAGGATCTCTGGCCGGTTTGTGGCGGCAAGGACGATGACGCCCTCGGACCCGCTGAAACCGTCCATCTCGGTGAGGATCTGGTTGAGCGTCTGCTCGCGCTCGTCATGGCCGCCCATGGAGGAGGAGCCGCCACGGGAGCGCCCGATGGTGTCGATCTCGTCGATGAATATGATCGCCGGGGCGTTCGCCTTCGCAGTGGCGAAGAGGTCACGCACCCGCGAGGCGCCCACGCCGACGATCATCTCGATGAACTCCGACGCCGACATGTGGAAGAACGGCACATTCGCCTCGCCGGCCACGGCCCGGGCCAGCAGTGTCTTGCCCGTCCCCGGCGGCCCACTCAGGAGCACGCCTTTGGGGATCGTCGCGCCGAGCTCGCGGTACTTCCCCGGATTCTTGAGGAAGTCGACGATCTCGACCAGCTCCTGCTCGGCATCCTCGATGCCGGCCACGTCATCGAAGGTCGTACGTTTGCCGTCCTCGTCGTAGCGCTGTGCGCGGCTCTTGCCGAGGCCGCCGATACCGCCGAGCCCACCGCCGGCACTGGCCTTGCGGGCCATGAACACGAACAGGCCGACGAGCAGCAAGGTGGGCCCGAAGCTGTACAGCATGGTGGCCAGGAAGCCGGTGCCCTCGTCGGGGTTCTTGGCGTTGACGACGACGCCCTTGTCGACGAGGCGCTGGAGCAGCCCGTCGTCGGCGAACGGGGGGCGCTCGGTCGAGAACTTGATGCCCGACTTGCCGTCGACCGTGACGCTGGCCTTGAACGTGCCCTGGATGGCGTCGGCCTTCGACGAGATGTCGGTGATGTTGCCCGCGTCGATCTGCTCCCGGAACGTCGTGTACGGCACCTTGATCCGTGAGGGCTGCGGGATGAACGACGCCGCGAGGAAACGGTTGAGGAGCAGGAGGATCAATGCGATCCAGATGTAGCGCCGATACTTCATCCACGACTGCGGCACCTTGCCGCCGCTGCCACCGGTCGTCTTCGGCGCCCCGGCGCGCTGGCCCTCGACGCGCCACGGCTGCGGATCGCCGGGCGCGTTCTTCGTTTCCCTCTTGGTCTCTCGCTTGGTGTCTGTGCGCGAATCGTTTGTTGCATCTCGACGGGTGTCGGCCACGGTGACCCTCCTGGGGGAAGCAGCGTCGGATCAGTCTACGGACGTTGCGAGTTCTAGTTGCAACGCTCGATCGGGAGGCGACGAGGAGGCACAGTCTCCCCCGTCTGGCGGCTCAGCGGTGCCGGGACCGGTCGCTCCGGCCTGGTGCGGTCGCGTCGGCCAATCGCTTCGCCGCCCGACGGGTACCGGTGAAGAAGGCCAGCACCTTCACCAGTGGATTGGAGACCACCTTGTAGGCCAGCCGCGATGCCGAATCGGCAGTACTGGTGAGCGACGTGGCCACATCGAGCAGCGCGTCGGTCTTGCGGTTCGCGCCATCGGCCTTGCGCAAGGCAGAGCGAGTGTCGGCCAGGAGCGGGAGGGTCTTGCGGGAGAGGTCCGCGAGTCCGGCTGCGACCGACGACAGATCACGAGCGAGCCTGCGCAGCAGGACGAGCGTTACCCCGAGGACTATGGCCAGCACAACGGCAAGGCCGAACAGCAGCCAGACCAGAACGTTCACGACGAGGGCTCCGACGGATCGCGCACGCCGACAGTCTGCTCCGTGACGACCGGCGCGCCTCGCCACGCAAGCAATCGGTCCGCGACGCGAGCTTCCAGCCCCTGGCGGGACGGCTCGTAGTAGCGCCGACCGACGAGGTCGTCCGGGAGGTACTGCTGGTCGACGTACCCTCCCGGCGCATCATGCGGGTACTCGTAGCCCTTCCCGTGACCGAGCCGCTTGGCACCGGCGTAGTGGGCGTCGCGCAGATGGATCGGCACCTCGCCGGTCGTGCGCTCCTGTACGTCGGCCATCGCCTGCCAGATCCCGAGCGCGGAACGGTTCGACTTCGGCGCGGTCGAGAGGTGGACCACGGCCTGCGCAAGGTTGAGCTGCGCCTCGGGCAGCCCGACGAACTCGACCGCATGCGCGCTTGCATTCGCGATGACAAGGCTCATAGGGTCGGCCATGCCCACATCCTCCGATGCGAAGATGACGAGTCGCCGAGCGATGAACCTCGCGTCCTCCCCGGCCGTGATCATGCGGGCCAGCCAGTAGAGGCTGGCGTCGGGGTCACTTCCTCGCAGCGACTTGATGAACGCGCTGATCACGTCGTAGTGCTCGTCCGGGCCGTAGCGCAGCACCCGGGCGTCGACCGCTGCTTCCGCGTCGGCCAGCGAGATCGGCGCGCCGCCCTCCTCCGCCAGTGCCAGCGCCACCTCCAGCGACGTCAGCAGCGAGCGGCCGTCGCCGTCGGCCATCGCGATGAGGTGGTCGATCGCAGCCTCGTCAGCTGCACCACCCTCCCGCTCCAGCGCCCGATCCGTAAGCACACGTAGCGATTCGGGAGTATGGGGGTGCAGACGGAACAGTGTCGATCGGCTCAGCAACGGGCCGTTCACGCTGAAGCTCGGGTTCTCCGTCGTCGCCCCGATGAGCACGAGCGTGCCGTCCTCGACGCTCGGGAGCAGCGCGTCCTGCTGAGCACGATTGAAGCGATGGATCTCGTCGAGGAAGAGGATGGTGCCGCGCTGGTTGAGTCGAAGCTCTTCCCGGGCCGAGTCGACCGACTCGCGCACGTCCTTCACACCCGCACTCACGGCCGACATGGCGATGAAACGCTTCGCCGTCGCGCTGGCGATCAGCGAGG
>JAYUDQ010000591.1:0-10317 GCA_043739745.1 Acidimicrobiia bacterium
CGCGGCGGATCGGGACCCCCAGGCGACCGTCCACGTGCGCCGTGCGTGACGATTCGGAGCCCGTGAGAGCCTGATGGGCGGTGAGCGACATTGTGCTGCTCGACGTCGTGCCTATCCGCCGCGCTCACGTTTCAGCTTCCCCACCGAGCCCGACAAGTCCACGTCGGTCCAACGGAGCCCACGCCCTACTCGAACATCCGCTTCCTCCGGCTCGTAGTTGCGGAGTGCGAGTTCTGGACGCTTACGCTGCGCCGCCATGGTCATCGTCATCGACGTCGGAAACACCCAGACCGTCATCGGTGTCTACCCCTGCGATGAGCGCGGTCACACCAACGCAAGCGAACTCGCCGACCACTGGCGCATCGCGACGAACGCCGAGCGCACCCCAGACGAGCTGGCCCTTCTCGTGGGCCAGTTCCTGGCGCAGAAAGGTGTACGGCTGCACAGCGACGACATCGGCGGCGTGGCCATCTGCAGCGGCGTGCCTCGGGCCACCGCGCATCTCCGGCGCATGTGCGAGCGCTACCTCGGCTGGCAGCCCACCGTGCTCGAACCGGGGGTCAAGACGGGGATGCCGGTGCTCTATGACAATCCGAAGGAGGTCGGTGCGGACCGCATCGCGAACGCCGTCGGCGCGGTCGACCGCTACGGCAGCCCGACGATCGTGGTCGACTTCGGCACTGCAACAACGTTCGACGCCATCTCGCCGAAGGGCGAGTATCTGGGCGGGGCGATCTTCCCGGGTGTCGAGATCTCCCTCGAAGCGCTCTTCCAGCGGGCTGGGGCGCTGCGTCGGGTCGAGCTCACCGAGCCGCGCAATGTGATCGGCCGGTCGACGGCTGAATCGCTCCAGTCAGGTGCGCTCTACGGCTACGCCTCGATGGTCGACGGCATGTGTGAGCGCATCGAGGTCGAGATCGGCAAGTGCACGATCGTGTCGACCGGTGGGCTCGGGGCGATCATCTCCCAGTACAGCCTGAAGATCATGAAGAACGACCCGTGGGTCACGCTGCACGGTCTCCGCCTCATCTACGAGAAGAACCTGTGAAGGTTCCGGTCCGTTACTGCAACGACGTCGAGAGCGCGGTAGCAGCCGGACGAGCGCTGAGCGTCGGCGGTAGTCGGTCCAGATCCAGCAGCATGCGCAACGTCGCAACCGACTCTGGCCGATGGAGCAGGAAGCCCTGCCCGTAGTCGCAGCCCATGACGCGCAACGCGTTCAGCTGTTCGACCCGCTCGATGCCTTCGGCGATCACGGACAGGCCGAGCGCGTGTGCCAGATCGATGATGGTGCGGACGATCGTGTCATCGCGTGGACTGCTTCCGAGGCGGGAGATGAGCTGGCGGTCGATCTTCACCTCGTCGATGGGGAAGGTCTGGAGGTAGGCCAGTGACGAGTACCCCGTGCCGAAGTCGTCGATCGAGAGCTGGGTGCCAAGGTCGTTGAGCGCTTTGAGCTGTGCTCGCACCAAGTCGGTGTCGACGAGCAGGGTGCCCTCGGTGATCTCGAGCGTCATGGCGTTGGGGACGACGTCATACTGGCGCAACACGTTGCGCACCATCTCGGCGAAGCCTGGTTGCATGATCTGCGCGCTGGTCACGTTCACGTTCATCCGCAGATCGTGGGCGAAGCCCGCGTCCTGCCACTCCCGCAGTTGCGCCGTGGCCCGCTGCAGCACCCACTCGCCGATGGGGATGATGAGTCCGAGTTCCTCGGCAATGGGGACGAAGGTCGATGGGGGCACTGGAGTGCCGTCCTGGCGGGTCCACCGGAGAAGGGCCTCGACGCTGGCGATCCGCCCAGTCGACAGAACGACGAGCGGTTGATACACGAGCTCGAACTCGTTCTGTTGCAGGGCGGACCGGAGGGCCTCGGCCAGCTCGCGGCGCTGCTCGGCCCATGACCACATGCTCTGGTCGAACGTCGCCCAACGATCGCCCCCGCTGTTCTTCACCTGGTACATCGCGGCGTCGGCGAGGCGCATCAGCGCGTCCGGGTCACGATTGTCCTTCAGGTCCTCAGCGAAGGCCAGCCCGACGCTCGACGAGATGCTGATGGTCCGCGTCGTCCCGATGGGCGCGCCGATCGCGGCGACGACACGAGCGGCGATGTCGACGGCTTCCGACAGCTCCGTGATCTCGCACACGATCACGAATTCGTCGCCTCCCAGGCGACCGACCGTGTCGGTTTCACGGGTGGACTGCCGCAGCCTGTTCGCGGTCTCGAGTAGCACGAGATCGCCGCCGGCATGACCGTACATGTCGTTCACTTCCTTGAACCGATCAAGGTCGAGGTACAGAACTGCGACCCGTGAACCCTGGCGTTGCGCACGTGCCATTGCGGTCGCAAGGCGCTCGAGTACCGCGGCGCGGTTGAGCAGTCCGGTGAGCGCGTCGTGGGTCGCGGCGCGGGCCAGCATCAGTTCCGCGGCTTCGCGCTGACGGATGGCGGCAGAGAAGCGCACGACGATGATGGTCGAAAGCGTGCCGGTGGCAATGGCCAGGAACATCGTGCCAAAGGGCGAGTGCGCGGACCGCAGCACCGTCAGGAGCGGAGCTGCGAAGAGGGAAATGGCGAGGAAGACGACGCGTGCGGGATGGGTGCTCGAAAGCTGTTGCTCCGGTCGACTCGTCATCGCCTGAGGGTCCGGATGCAGCGTGACTGCGGCGATCGCGGCATAGGCGAGCAGGTAGAGCGGATTGATGAAATCAAGGAGGTGTCCGTGGCCGGTCTGCGACGCCGTGGCGTAGGCAATGTCGGTGAACAGCATCAGTCCAAGCCCTCCGACGAGGATGCGTCCCGCCCCGCCGCGGCGACCGGGCGCGAGGACCAGCCACGCCACGCAGGCGAGTAGGAGCGCGTCGGCGAGCGGATACAGCGCAGCCGTCGCGAGCTCGAAGACCGAACCGTCGGCGGTGACGGCCGGAGCGGCGAACGCTTGCCACGCGACGATCGCGGCGGCAACACCGAAGGCCATGCCGTCGAGAATTTCTTCGCGGTGGCCCTTGACCTGGCGCGCTCGAACCAGGAGCAGTACGCCTCCGGCCACGCACGGGTAGCCAACTGCGTAGAAGAGATCCGCGATCGACACCGTCGGACGGGTGCCGCTGACGGTCTCGATGAGATCCCAGAGCGCATCGCCGACGACCCAGCAGGAGAGCCCCACGGTGATGAGGGAAAGCGGGAGGAGCAACTCTCCGCGCTGGCGTCGAGTTCCGCACCAGGCCAGCACGACGCATACGAAGGCAAGCCCGTCGCTTCCCACCGTACGAATCCCGCTCGCGGGGATGATCGTGATAAGTGCGACGACGACGACGGCCACAGACAGCAGTCGCGTGCTTTCATCCCGCGGTCGCAGCAAACCCCACTTCACCGCTCTATCGATCGGCGCGAAGTCCGCTGTTTGAAGCGAAACGTGGAACGCGGCGACCGCGCGTTGCGGTCGCGTGATCCGGTTTCGTCTTGCGGGCCCGACGGGTCGGTTAGAACGAGGATGTGCGCTTGCGGTACTTCCCCGCCGCCATCGTGATGTTGGCCGCCGTTTCGTCCGTCTCTACGGGCTTTGTCGTCGCGCCACCGGTGTTGGCGCAGACGCTCGATACTGCGCCTCCCGTTGCGTCTCCTCTGGTGTCTTCCGTCCTACCAGGGGCGGACAGCCCCGGGCCGGCGGGCAGCACACCGGCGGGCACCTCCGAGCCTCCGAGCACGGCCCCGCCGGAGCACTTCGTCGTCATCCAGGGTCGTGGCTTCGGCCACGGACGCGGGCTGGGCCAGTGGGGCGCGTTCGGATACGCCCGCGACAGAGGCTGGAACTACCGCCAGATCCTCGATCACTTTTACGGCGGAACTGCGGCCGGGGCGGTCTCGCCTCAATCCGCGATCGGCGTTCGACTCGCGGCGCTCGACGGCAAGGCGCTCGCCGTGTACCAACCGAAGGGTCGGGCGTACACCGCGATCGAAGGTCAGCCCGGCTTCACGCTGCCGCCTTCCATGGCCGGCGCACAGTCGGACGTGGCGGGGCTCGGAGTCCAGGCGGCAGTTACGGTTGCGTCGGGGACCTCGGAGCCGCCGCCGACGGTCCCGCCGCTGCTCACCGGCGCACCGGCTGCGGTCCGTATCGAGCTCGTCGCCGGTGGTTTCCAGATCAGCGACGGGCCTTCCTGCAACGGCCCATGGATCGCCCGCCCGCTCGTTGTCACGCGATCCGTCACGGTCAGCGCCGGTCCGGCGGACCCTGCGGTCGATGCCGACGAACCTGCAGAGATGCTGCAGATCTGTGAAGGCAAGAACGGTCGTCACGTCTACCGCGGGGACCTCCTGACCGTCGATACGAAGCCGGGTCAGAAGACGGTGAACCTGGTCGGACTCGATGCCTACCTCCGCGGGGTCGTGCCCCGCGAGATCGCCGCGAGTTGGGGCGACACGGCGCTTCAGGCGGTCAAGGCCCAGGCCGTTGCGGCTCGCTCCTATGCCGCGGCCGAGAAGCGCAGCAGTGTGTCGAACACCTGCGACACGACCGCCTGCCAGGTCTATGGCGGGCGGGGTCGCTACGCCGGGAACCAGTTCACGTCGCTCGAGGATCCCCGCACGGATCGGGCCGTTGCAGAGACGGCCAACGAGATCCGTGTCGACCCGAAGTCCGGCACCCCGATCAGGACGGAATTCTCGGCGTCGACGGGCGGCTTCACCGCGCCGGGCGTCTTCCCGCCGGTCCTCGACGAGGGTGATCTCGTGAGCAACAACCCCAATCGGTCCTGGACCGTGCGGCTGAAAGCGAGCCGCCTCGAGAAAGGCCGAAAGCTCGGCTCACTCGTGAGCATCACGGTCGCATCCCGTGATGGATTCGGGGAGGGCGGCGGCCGGGCGACCAAGGTCGCGATGACCTTCATCAACGGCACCGCCTCGATGACCGGCAATGAGCTCATGCACACCTTTTCGCTCCGGTCCTCGTGGTTCGACATTGCGGTCGAGGCGAGTTCGCAAGGCGCAGTCGAGACGGCGACAGAAGCGGCTCCCGAGGCCGCGCTCACTGGCGACGCCGGCGTCGTGCAGGCCGCAGTGACCGTGCCGTCGACGACGCCGAAGCCCGGTTCCGTGGCACCCACGAGCACGGCGCCGAAGCGGACTGCGAAGGTGTCGACGGCCTCGACCGTGGTGGTGGCGGTCGCCGCAGGGGCAGATCCGGTGAAGACGGTGGTCGGCGGTGAGGTGGTCGGTACGCCGACGACGACGAAGAAGACGACCACGAAGAAGACGACCACGAAGAAGTAGCCGCCGCCGCCGCCTACAACGGCGGCAGGCGGTCGATCAGGACGTGGCCGAAGCCGGCCAGCTCGTTGCGGGCGGGCCCGGGCGGCAGCGTGTCCATTGCCGCTCGGGCCTCGTCGGCGAATCGACGGGCGTCGTGGACTGCGGACTCGACGCCGCTCGATGCCCGGACCAGTTTGCGGATCTGGTCGACCGCAGAGCGCTCGACCGGTCCGCCGATCATTGCGAGCAGCTCGTCACCCACCGCAGGATCTTGGAGCGCCCGCAAGAGCGGGAGGGTGTAGACGCCTTCGACGACGTCGTTGCCGGCCGGCTTGCCCAGTTCCTCGTCTGTGGCAACGAGGTCGAGGATGTCGTCGACGATCTGGAACACCATGCCGACCCGCTGGCCGTAGACGGTGAGCGCATCGATCTGCCCGCGGGCGAGACCGCTCGTGATGGCACCGATGCGACAGGCCGTCGACATGAGCGAGGCGGTCTTCCCGTCGATGGAGGAGAGGTACGACGGTTCCGGACGGCTCGGGTTGAACAGCGTCTGCAGTTCGCCGACCTGGCCTTCGCAGAGCCGTCCGATCGTGAAGCCGAGCAGCGCGCTGACCTCGACGCCGAGTGAAGCCGCGATCTGGGCCGACTTGGCCAGGCAGAAGTCGCCGGCCACGATGGCCACGAAGTTGCCGTAGCGGGCGTTGGCGGTCGCGATCCCGCGACGGGTGTCGGCTTCGTCCATGACGTCGTCGTGGTAGAGCGATCCGAGGTGCACGAGTTCGACCGCAACTGCGCCCTGGATGACTTCGTCCCTTGCCGTACCATCCCCGCAGTAGGCCGCGGCAAGCGCAAGCACCGGCCGGATGCGCTTGCCACCGGCGATGACGAGACTCTGGGCGACCTCGGTGAGAAAGGCGTCGTCGGTCGTCACGGATTGGCGGAGCGCGGCTTCGACGCGGGCGAGATCGGGCTCGAGCTGGGGGAGGTCGAGTGGCAGCGACGTGGACACGTCGAGAAGGCTACGCGACCCGCCGTTCAATGCGATCGGTCCGCCGCGTTTCCGGAGCCGGCGAACGGAACCGCTCAGGACCAGTCCAGCAGGTGCCGATGGGACGAACAACTCCTACGAGAACCCACTGTCAACCGGGCAATCCCCATCGAAAGGATGAACCGAGCGCCGCTCGGGGTTCGGTATCTCGTGTTCACCATCGTCCAATGGGCCGTGTAATCGCAGGCCGCCGGTACACTGACAGATACACCCGTGAGGCTTCGGCTCAACGGGCGACCAAATCGCATCGCCTCAACCCATCGGAGGCACTCCGTTGTTCGAACGTTTCACCGACAGAGCCCGCCGCGTCGTCGTCCTCGCACAAGAGGAAGCGCGGCTGCTCAACCACAACTACATAGGTACGGAGCACATACTCCTCGGCCTGATCCACGAGGGTGAGGGCGTCGCCGCGAAGGCGCTTGAATCGCTGTCGATCTCCCTCGAGGGCGTCCGCGCCCAGGTGGAAGAGATCATCGGTCAGGGTGGGAGTTCCCCGTCAGGGCACATACCCTTCACGCCACGCGCCAAGAAAGTTCTTGAGCTCTCGCTTCGCGAGGCGCTCCAGCTCGGCCACAACTACATCGGCACGGAGCACATACTCCTTGGCCTCATCCGTGAGGGCGAGGGCGTGGCCGCTCAGGTGCTCGTGAAGCTCGGCGCTGATCTCAGCCGCGTCCGCCAGCAGGTCATCCAGCTGCTGTCCGGCTACCAGAGCGGCGGCACGAGCGGGGAGAAGGGCGGCACGCCCGCGTCCGCCGGCGTCGGTCAGAGCAGCGGCTCCGGTGAGGCGCCCCAGGGCTCGCTCGTGCTCGACCAGTTCGGCCGCAACCTCACCACCATGGCCCGAGAGAAGAAGCTCGATCCGGTCATCGGTCGCGAGAAGGAGATCGAGCGGATCATGCAGGTCCTCTCGCGTCGTACCAAGAACAATCCGGTTCTCATCGGCGAGCCGGGCGTCGGGAAGACCGCCATCGTTGAGGGTCTCAGCCAGCGCATCGTGGCCAACGACGTGCCGGACACGATAAAGGACAAGCAGCTCTACACGCTCGACCTCGGTGCGCTCGTGGCCGGCTCCCGCTATCGCGGCGACTTCGAGGAGCGGCTGAAGAAGGTCCTCAAAGAGATCAAGACCCGCGGCGACATCATCCTGTTCATCGACGAGATTCATACCCTCGTCGGTGCCGGTGCGGCCGAGGGCGCGATCGACGCAGCCAGCATCCTCAAGCCCATGCTGGCCCGTGGCGAGCTGCAGACCATCGGTGCCACCACGACGGACGAGTACCGAAAGCACCTCGAGAAGGACGCCGCGCTCGAGCGCCGCTTCCAGCCGATCAAGGTCGAGCAGCCCACGGTGGCGCACACCATCGAGATCCTCAAGGGTCTACGCGATCGCTACGAGGCCCACCACCGGGTCACGATCACCGATCAGGCCCTCGTCGCCGCCGCCAACCTGGCCGACCGCTACATCGCCGACCGTCAGCTCCCCGACAAGGCCATCGACCTGATCGACGAGGCGGGCGCACGCCTGCGCATCAAGCGCATGAAGACGCCACCCGACTACAAGGAACTCGAGAACGAGATCGCAAAGGTCCGTAAGGACAAGGAAGCCGCGATCGAGAACCAGAAGTTCGAAGCTGCCGCGAAGCTCCGCGACCAGGAGAAGGAACTTCTCGAGACCAAGACGGTCAAGGAGAAGGAGTGGAAGGAGGCTGGCGTCGACCTGTTCGACGAGGTCGACGAAGAGGCCATTGCCGAAGTGCTCGCCATGTGGACCGGCATCCCCGTCTACAAGCTCACCGAGGGCGAGACCGCAAAGCTCCTGCGCATGGAGGATGAGCTGCACAACCGCGTCATCGGCCAGAACGACGCGGTCAAGGCCGTCAGCCAGGCCATCCGCCGCACCCGTGCCGGCTTGAAGGACCCGAAGCGTCCGAGCGGTTCGTTCATCTTCCTGGGCCCGACCGGTGTCGGCAAGACCGAGCTGGCGAGGACGCTTGCGGAGTTCCTGTTCGGCGACGAAGCGGCGCTGATCGCGCTCGACATGTCGGAGTACCAGGAGAAGCACACCGTCTCGCGACTCGTCGGTTCGCCCCCCGGCTATGTCGGCTACGACGAAGGCGGCCAGCTCACCGAGGCGGTGCGTCGCAAGCCGTTCTCGGTGGTGCTCTTCGACGAGGTCGAGAAGGCCCACCCCGATGTGTTCAACACGCTCCTGCAGATCCTGGAGGACGGTCGCCTGACCGACAGCCAAGGCCGCACGGTCGACTTCAAGAACACCGTCATCATCATGACGTCCAACCTCGGCACCGCCGACCTGCGCAAGGCCAACCTCGGCTTCTCCAAGTCGAGTGAGGCGGTCAGCTACGAGAAGATGAAGGCCAAGGTCAACGAGGCGCTCAAGGCGCACTTCCGGCCCGAGTTCCTGAACCGCATCGACGAGACGATCGTCTTCCACGAGCTCTCCCGCGAAGAGGTCGTGCAAATGGTCGACAAGATGATCCAGCGGGTCACCGGTCAGCTCAAATTGCAGGGCATCGGCCTCGAGCTGACGCCCGAAGCGAAGGTGCTGCTGGCCGAGAAGGGATACGACCCCACCCTCGGCGCGCGTCCGCTGCGGCGCGCCGTCCAGCGCTACGTGGAGGATCCGCTCAGCGAGAAGCTGCTGTGGAAGGAGTTCACGGCCGGCATGACGATCATCGTCGATGACGTCGACGGAGAAATCGCCTTCCGGGCGGTTGAAGGGCTCGCCGAGCCGCCGACGGTCGAAGAGGTGGTCGCGGGTCCCACAGAGTAGTCGCCGGTCCGACGGAGTAACCGTCGGCCGGTGGCCGCTACCGTGTCCAGCCGTGCCGAGACGACCTGCGAATCGCTCGGTCAGTCTTCTCCGCGCGGCTTTTGCGTTGGTCGCGATCGTCGGGCTGTCGGGATGTCGGACCGACGTCGAGGTCATCGTCCGCTCGTCCGTCACGGGAGCGGGCTCGGTCGAGGTCGTGGCCAAGCTCGACGACGACGCCACCAAGGCGCTCGGTCGTAGCGCCACTGCGGTCATCGGCGATGATCTGACGAAGGCCGGCTGGGCTGTGCGCGGTGCGCAGCCAGGGCCGAAGGGTGGCGTCGAGATCCGGGCCGAGCGATCGTTCGCCAACGCCGGGCAGGCCAATGCAGCGTTGCATCAGCTGAGCGGCGCATCGGGCCCCCTTTCGACCCTCGAGTTGCGCACGGGGCGCACGATCACCTCGCGGACGGTCACCCTGCGGGGCACGGCTGATCTCCGGGCCGGGCTTTCGACGTTCGGCGACGAGCAGTTGGCGTCGTTGCTCGGCTCCGCGTCCAGGCTCGGCATCGACGATGCGGAGCTGCGCCGGCAGGCCGGTGTCCCCCTTGCGTCGGCGTTCCACTTCCGGGTCGCCGCGGCGCTGAACGGTGAAGCGACGGTCCACTGGACGGTCCCGATGGGGCAGTCCGTGCCCATCCGGGCCGAGAGTCGGGAGTGGTCGTGGGCGACGCTCGCCTCGGCCGCTGCCGTCCTCATCGGTCTCGCCGGGATCGGGTGGCTCCTGCGGCCGTTGGCACGGCGGTGACTGCGCAAGACTCGCGCCCATGACCGATGAGGCCGAGAGCGGGCGTGAGGCCGGCGCTGTTGTTGCGGCCCGGGATGGGTTTGACGTCCCGTTGCCGACTCGGCGCGGGCCGTGGTTCGCACTCGCATCCGTCGTCGTGGCCGCAATGGCCGTGGTCGTGGCCTTGACGGTGCTCATCGGATTCAACCCGGCGACCGTGCGGGCGCAGGTGGCCACCGATCCGAACGAGCTGCTCGAGGACGCGTCGTTCGACCTCCCACCGGCGCTCAGCGCCTGGCAGCCCGTTCTCGGCAGTCCAGCCGATGCCTATCGCAAAGTCACTGGCGACGGTGCGATCGACGGTAGCGGGCACGGGATCGTGCGAGGGACGATCCGCCAAGACGTGCCGCTACCACCGGTCGACGGTCGGGCCTACCGCGCTGTCGTGGCCGTGC
>JAYUDQ010000592.1:0-4130 GCA_043739745.1 Acidimicrobiia bacterium
AGCCGGTAGCCTCGAGGTACTCGTCGGCTCGTGAGCCCCGATCGGCGAACGGGACGCCCAGCTAACTCCGGCTCGAAGCCAGCCGACACCGAAGCCGAACATGAGCCGTCCGTTCGAGAGACGTCGATGCTCGCTCCGTCATCACGGGCCGAAATGCCGACGCCGTCCCGCAAGGACCAGGGGGTGGCTTGCGGGTCGACGTCGACGATGTTTGCGCCTCACGCGCCGCAAAGCGTTGGCGCGTTCTGGCTACTTGCGGCGGTACGGGCGGGCGGTTGGTAGGGACCTCTGCCTTGACATCTCAAATAATCATAATTAGGGTTTTCCACCGTACCAGTTCAGACCCGGACGGAGAACTCGAAACGCATGTCGAGCACCACCAGAGCCGACCGGATGACGGGCTGGGCCGACGCCCCCCAAGCCCTCACCCTCGGCGATGTGAGCCGCGAGCACCGGAGGCGTTTCCCCAGCCGTACCGCAGCCGTGTGCGGCGACGACCGGCTCACGTATGCGGAGCTGGACGACCGCGCCAGCCAGGTCGCGAACGTGCTTCGTTCAATGGGCTGCGGCCCTGGATCGGCGGTGGCCTGGGTCGGACAGAACTGTCACCGGGTGCTCGAACTGCTGGTCGGCTGCGCGAAGGTCGGCGCCATGGTGTGCCCGGTCAACTGGCGCTCGAGCCCGACGGAGCTCGCATTCGCGCTTGAAGACCTGCAGCCGGAGCTCGTCGTTTGGCAGGAGGCGGAAGTCGGCGATCGGCTGCGGGAGGCCCGTGCCGGGCTGGACGACCTGCGTGGAGCGAGCGGTGCACCCGCCCGGTGGGTCCGCCACGACACGGACGACAAGGACGGTTACGAGGCGCTCATGTCGGGAGCGGACCCGTCCGACCCGGAGGAGGGCATCGATCCGCTCAGCCCCGTGCTCGTCATCTACACCGGCGCCTTCGGCGGCAAGCCGCATCCCGCCGGGCTCCACCACCTCTCGCTCACCATGCGCGCCATGTACGAGGCGATCGCCGCCCACATCGACCACGACTTCGCGTACCTCAACAACGGACCGATGTTCCATGTGGGGAACTGGCGGACGACGATGCCGACGTTCCTGTTCGGCGGGAAGAACGTGTTCATCCGCCGGGTCGAGCCGAAGCTCATGTGCGAGCTCATCGAGCGGGAGCGCTGCAACGGCGCCTATCTCGTGCCGGTGACGCGCGAGCAGTTGGCGGAGGCGAACAACGATGCCGCGTTCGACCTCTCGAGCCTTCGTGATTCGGGCGGCGACGCGGCCTGGCAGGCGATGATCTCGCCGACGCCGGCATCCACCGGCTACGGGCAGACCGAGACCGGCGGGGTGATCACGACCACGTCGTTCGGGCCGCCCGGGCTGGGTGCGGCGGGACGGTCGCTGCCGATGTCACAGGTGCGCATCGTCGATCCGGACGGCCGCGAGCTGGCGATCGGCGAGGTGGGCGAGATCGTCGCCCGAGGCCTGACCGTGATGAGCGGGTACGTGCGGCGGGCGCAGGATTCGACCCGCGACTTCCGCGGCGGCTGGTGGCACACCGGTGATCTCGGCCGCCGCGAGGCCGACGGCACCGTCACCTTCGTCGGGCCGAGCCAGCGCATGATCAAGTCGGCGAGCGAGAACATCTATCCCGCCGAGGTCGAGCAGTGCCTCCGGATGCATCCGAAGGTCGCAGAGTGTGTGGTCATCGGGGTCCCCGATCCGCACTGGACGCAGAGCGTCAAGGCCATCGTCGTGCTCAGACCGGGCGAGCGCGCGGATGCCGCCGAGGTCATCGAGCACTGCCGCCGCGTCATCGCGAGCTACAAGAAGCCCCGCTTCGTCGAGTTCGTCGATGAGCTGCCGCACAAGGGTGGCGTGCTCGACATCGACCTCATCGAGGAGCGGTTCGGCGGCGGCGGGTACCCCGGGCAGGATGGACATCAGACAGGGAGGACAGTCGCATGGTGATGAACGAGGAAGTCGCGCTCGTCGGGATCGGACGGACCGACATCTACAGGCGCGGGCAGTCAGCGCCACTCTCGGCGCTGGAGCTGGCCGTGCAAGCACTGACGAAGGCCGCCGATGACGCCGGGATCGACGTCGGCGAGATCGACGGGTTCGTGTACTACGGCCTCCAGGTCGACACTGCGCTCTTGGCGCAGGTGCTGGGGATCCCGGAGATCCGCTACACCGTCGGGTTGACCGGAGGCGGCGGTGGATCGGCGGGGTCGCTCGGTGTCGCCGCGGCCGCAGTGCGCACCGGTATGGCGACCAACGTCGCGGTGCTCCGCGTCGTGCAGCAGACGAAGCGCCGCTGGGGTGCTGCGTTCTCACCCAACAACCCCGGTGCCACCGTCACGCCGGAACGCGACTTCTACCTCACCGCTGGGATGATCGGACCGGGGCAGATGTTCGCACCCATGGCACGCCGGCACATGCACCAGTACGGCACGACCCGCGAGCACTTCGCCGAAGTGGTGATGGCGCACCGGTTCCATGCGCAGACCCGAGTGGGCGCGGTACGGCCGAAGAACATCACCCTTGACGACTACTTCGCCGAACCGCTCATCTCGGACCCGTTCTGTCGGCACGACTTCTGCGTCGAGAGCGACCTGGGCGGCGCCGTGATCCTCGCCTCGGCGGAGCGGGCGAAGGACATGAAGCAGCACCCGGTGAAGCTGCTGGGTGCGGAGATGGGCGGCGAGGGCCGATGGGGTCAGGCCGAGAGCTGGTTGAACATGTCGGACGAACTGTTCCCGACCAGCGGTCACCGCTCGATCGCCCGCCGCCTGTTCCCGAAGGCGGGAATCACGCCGGCCGACGTGGACGGCTGCATGATCTACGACAACTTCTCGTCGAACGTCATCCTCCAGCTCGAGGACTACGGGTTCTGCGGCATCGGTGAGGGCGGTCCGTTCGTGGCCACCGGCGCAACCCGCGTGGGGACCGGGAGCCTTCCCGTGAACACCCACGGCGGGCAGCTTGCTGAGGCCTTCCTGGCCGGGCTGACGCACATCATCGAGGCGGTCGAACAGCTCCGCGGAACCGCGGTCAATCAGATCGAGGGTGCCGAAGTGATCCTGTGCACGGGCGGCGCGGCCGCCATTCCTACAAGCGGCGCATTGCTGACGAGGTGAGTCTGATGGGTGATCTGCAGAGAAGTCCGTTCCCGTCCCTGGCCAGGATCAATCCGGAGCTGTACGCCGAGCCGTTCTGGGACGCGGCGCGCGAGCACCGGTTCGTCTGCCAGAAGTGCGCCGACTGCGGGCAGTTCCGCATGCCGCCGGCGCCGTACTGCTGGAAGTGCCGCTCGGCTGCGGCCGCTTGGGACACGGTACCGGGGACCGGCACGGTGTACTCGTACACGGTCGTCGACTACACGCTCTCGGCCGACATCACGCAGGAGGACCTCCCGTACGTGCCGGTGATCGTCAAGCTCGACGGCACCGACGAGCAGAAGTTCATCGGGCTGCTGGTCGGCGAGGGCAACACCGCGGTGAAGATCGGTGACCGGGTCGAGACCATCTGGGACGATGTGGAGGGGATCGACGTGACGGTTCCCCGCTTCTGCATCAGCGCGAACGGGGCCACTACGAGCGGGGCATCGACGTGAGTGACGGCTCCGAGGTCGTCTACGCGCGTACACGCGACGGCCGTGAGTTCATCGAGCTCTCCGCCGACCACCTCGCGGCGGTGAACGAGTTCACGAAGGCGTTCCTCGTGTCTGCCGGTGTGGTCGAAGGAGACATCATCCTGCTGATCGGCGACGGGAACGACACGCCGCTGCTCTCGCCCTTCGCCCGGGCCGCGGCAGGCCTGCACTGCACGCACTGCGCCGCCGACACGGTCCGCTTCGTTCGGGCCAACCTGCTGGCGTTCTTCGAGCAGTTCCGCTACCGGCTGGTGCTCGGGCTCACTGCGGAGATCGTCGACGTGGTGCAGGAGCAGGGGGTCGATCTGAAGACGCTGTTCGCCGGCGCGCAGATCTATGCCACGCCCGAGGCAAAGGCCGTGATGCACGACGCCGAAGGCGTGAAGACGTGGCTTCCGATGGGCCCCTTCGTCGCCGTCGAATCGGCCGATGGTGATCTGCGCGTGCCGATCGGCGCGCTCCGGGTTACGAGTGA
>JAYUDQ010000593.1:0-10289 GCA_043739745.1 Acidimicrobiia bacterium
GGAGTCGTCGAGGTCCGGCTGCAGGGCTCGTGCAGCAGCTGCGCCGTGTCGTCGACCACGTTGCAGGCGGGCGTCAGCCGCATCCTTCGGGACCGGCTGCCCTGGGTCACCGACGTCATCGGGGGTGTCGAGGAGATGGACATGGAAGAGAGCCGGTCCATGGGCATGGGCGGTTACGTGCCGAAGTACTGAGACCCGACGAACCGAGAAGCGACGTACCGGGTTCGGCCGTGACCGAGCCCGGTTCGCGCCGCCCCGTTCCGGTCCGCTCCGCCTTCGCAGCCCGACCGACACTCGCGCTCGGCTCGATCGAAACACACGCCCGCTGCGGTCGGCGGCTTGCGTCGCTCTTCGACGAGGACCGCCGCCATGCGCCGTCCGGTGATGCCGGGTTCCGACTCGTCAACGAGGTCGTGCTCGCCATCCGTAGCGCGCACACGCTGGCCGACGAGCGGGCCATCACCGTGGCCGAGGTGCTCGACGACGATCCCGCTCGGGCGCTGGCTCCCGACACGCTGAGCACCGAGGAGCAGGCCGTCTTCCGATCGCTCGTCGAGCAATACTGCGAGGCGTTCGGCGACCACCCGGCGACCATCGACCTGAGACGGAGCGGGGCCACCCAGCGTCGCGACAGCGCTTCAGGGCTGTTCACCCTGTCCGGACGCACCGACCTCGTCCTCAACCCGCGGCGCGAGAGCGGGGAAGTCGATCACGTGCCGATCGTGCGCCGCATCCATACCCGCCAACCGCGCAGCACGTGGGCCGACCCGGGCTATGCAGTCCTCCTCCGGCTGCCCACCTCGCGAGCCGCCAACGACGTCGTCCTGCGGATCGAACGCATGTGGGCATGGCCCGTCCCCGGCGCGTCCGAGAACGTCGTCACGGGGGACGACGTCGACCGGTTCCGAGCCGATTTGCTCGCGCTGATCACTGACGCACCTCAGCGCAGCGACGTCGCCGAGTCGGGATGGTGGTGCGGCTCCTGCCCCGTGATCCGACGCTGTCCGGCGGTGGCCCAGCAGTCGTTCGAGGAGCTCGTGGCGAATGTCCGAGGGCCGGCAAGCATCGCCCCGGCGGGGCTGGTTTCGCCGTCATGAGCCTCGGCCGGTCCGGCCCGGCTCGTGACCTGACACTCGGCGCCCACGCCCAGCCCGCTCCCGGTGTGCTCGTGCTCAACGCCTCGCGAATTCGCGTGTTCGACGACTGCCCGCGTCAGTTCTTCCTCCGCTGGGTCGTAGGCCTCGAGGGCGAGGAAACCGACGATCATGGCCTTGCCGCAGCCGGTCGGGAAGTCCACGCCGAGCTGCACGCCCGCCATCGCGAGCCCGACCGCCACGACGACACGTCGGCCGTCGACCCCGAAGGCTCGTCCGACCCGTGGGTGCTCGCACGGGCCCGCGCCCATGCCGATCTCTGCCCAGGAGCGGAAGCGGAGTACCTCGGCGGCGAGATCGATCTGCGCTGGCTGATCGTGCGCAAGTCGATCCTCGTCACCGGCCGCGTCGACGCGCTGTGGCGCCATTCCGACGGGACGGTGGAGGTCCGCGACTACAAGACCGGTAGCTGTCCCGACGATCTCACCGAGGAGCGATCGGCCTGGCTCTATCTGCTGTTGGCGGCGAGCGCACTGGCTGGACAGCCGAGCCGGGTACGTGTCGCCTTCGAAGCCCTCGGGGGCGAAACGGCCCGCGTGGTGGCGCTGGAAGGGACGCCGCAGATCCTTCGCCGCGCGTACGACCTCGTGCTCGGTATCGCCGAGCGGATACGGTCCGAGCAGCAGTTCGAAGCTGCGCCTTCCATCGCCAAGTGCGGGCGCTGCGCGTTCCGCGGGCAGTGCCCGCACAGTGCTGTCCGCGAGCGGGGCGCCACCCCGACGGCACCCGGCAGGGCAGGTGCCGTGCGAGGATCGTGGGATGGCGAGATCACAGCGGCACACCCCGCCATCTGACACCACCGACCCAACCGCACCAGAGGATGGCGCCCGCCGCCGTCACATCCCGACCATGCGGGCCATCATCATCGCCGCCACGGTGCTCGGCGTCCTCGACATGAGCCTGCTCCGGGCCTCTGGAGCGGCCTGGGGCCGCGCCGTCATCGGTGGCCTCCTGATGGGTTCCTTCATCGTCTTCGGCATGCGCGCCATCGTGCGCCTGCGCCTGCGGTACCGCCCGCAATACCAGCCGCCCGAGGACCGGGATCCTTCGGCGCCACCGCCGCGGGGTGGTTGGGCGACCCAGACCGCGGGGCAGTCGATGGTGGCGCGGATCGGCCGGGCCGCCAGCGGGCTGCGACGGCCTCGACCGCCGCGGGACCGCCGGGACCGCCGGGACCGCTAGCACCGCCCGTCGCAGTGGCGCTATCCGCCGTTCCCCGAGTCGCGCGCTCTTAGTTCGCCAGACCGCGCTCGAGCCGGGCCATCCGCTGGAACAGCTCCACGATGTTGGCGGTCTTGTGTGTCGGATCGAGCGCTCGGTAGGCCGTCTCGACGTTCACCGCGATCCGGCCCCATTCGCCCCAATCACCGAAATCGCCGAGCGCGATGTCAGAGGCTGCGTCGGCCGAGGACATCCCGGCTGCGAAACGCGCCGTTGCCTCGCGCTCGACCATGGCCAGGTAGTCACGGCAGTCGCGCACGTCGGTAGTTGTCGACATCGGGCCATGGCCGGGGACGACGGACGACGGCGACAGTTCGAGAATCCTGTCGCATGCCGTCACCCAGTTCCCGATCGGACCGGCCCAGACGATCGGCGTGCCGTGCGAGAAGAGGATGTCGCCGGTGAGCACGAGGTCGGCATCGGGAACGTGCACGATCGTGTCGCCCGCAGTATGCGCAGGGCCGACCTCGTACAACACCACCCGCCGCCCGCCGACGTCGAGGTCGCAGGTGCCCGAGAACGTCCGGGTCGGCAGGACAGTCTCGATTCCGTCGAAGTCGAACGCGCCGAAGAACGAGCGGAAGAGATCACCGACCTCGCCGGGCGCCCTGACGAGACCTGCCAGCATCGACGGCGGCACCTCACCCATCTCGTGCGCGGTGGCCTCGGAAGCGACGATCTCGCAGTGCCGCACGAGCTCGTTGCCGTAGCAGTGGTCGCCGTTCGCGTGGGTATTGACGACGGTTGCGATCGGGGCCTCGGACGTTGCGTCAGCCATGGTCCCCAGCATCTCGGCGGTGAGCTTCAGGTCGAAAAGCGTGTCGACGAGCAGGCTCGAACCGTTGCCGCGGACGAGTCCGGCGTTGCTCCAGCCCCAACCGCCGTCGGGTTGGAGGTAGGCCCAGCAGCCGTCGCCGATCTCGAACAGGCCCTTTTCATACGCTGCTATCCCCATGTGACGAACGTAGCCCTGGCCGGCTGCCAAGGCATCTCGCGATTGTGCAGACCCTGGCGCCGCCACTACGGTTATCGCTCGCAGCGAAGGCAGGTCCACGCAACTGAGCTGCGACAGATACCACCCACATCACTCCGTTTCGCTGCGTTTCCGCGCGGGAGGATCCACCACAAATGGCCAAAGTGTCGACTCCTGCGGTTGGGCTTGCCCCCCGGCGGAAGGCTCCGTTCCCCGTCGAGTTCTACCGTTCGGCGATTGGCAAGAAGTACGTCATGGCCCTCACGGGCGTCGGGCTGGTGCTCTTCGCTCTGGCCCACATGGTCGGCAACCTCAAGCTGTTCCTCGGCGCCATGCCCGCAGGAAGTAAGTACGCCTATCATATCGACGAGTACGGCGAGTTCCTGCGCGAACTGCTGGTGCCGATCTTCCCGCGCACCGTCACGTTGTGGATCCTGCGCATCGGCCTCATCGGTGCCTTCGCACTGCACATGCACGCCGCGTTTTCCCTCACGGTGATGAACAGGAAGGCCCGCGAGGTCGGCTACAAGTCGAAGCGCGACTACATCGCGGCCAACTTCGCCAGCCGCACCATGCGCTACACGGGCCTGATCTTCTTCGCCTTCCTGATCTGGCACCTCGCCGACTTCACCTGGGGCATCCGGCCGATCGCCGGACCGGGCTGGACGCGAGGCCACGTGTACCAGAACGTCGATGCCAGCCTCAGCCGCATCCCGGTCGGCATCCTCTACATCATCGCCAACTTGGCATTGGGAACGCATCTGTTCCACGGTGCTTGGAGCTTCTTCCAATCGCTCGGCATCAACAACCCGCGTTTCAACAAGGCCCGCAAAGGCGCGGCCATGGGCATCTCCGGACTCATCGTGGTGGGCAACCTCAGCTTCCCCGTCGCGGTGATGACCGGCGTCATCGGCTGACCGCGAAGCTGACCAGCAGCCCGATCAGGAAATCGACTAGCAGGAGCACCCTCATGACCGACATCACGCTCGACTCCAAGTCGCCAAGCGGGCCGATCGAGCAGCGCTGGGACAATCACAAGTTCTCGGTCAAGCTCGTCAACCCGGCCAACAAGCGCAAGTTCGACGTCATCGTTGTCGGCAGCGGCCTGGCCGGGGCCAGTGCGGCATCGACGCTTGCCGGCTTGGGCTACAACGTCAAGGTCTTCACGTTCCACGATTCGCCGCGAAGGGCCCATTCGATCGCGGCACAGGGCGGCATCAACGCAGCGAAGAACTACCACGGCGACGGCGACTCGGTCTATCGCCTGTTCTACGACACCGTGAAAGGCGGCGACTTCCGCGCCCGCGAGTCGAACGTGTACCGCCTCGCCCAGGTCTCGGTCGACATCATCGACCAGATGGCTGCTTCTGGCGTTCCCTTCGCACGCGAGTACGGCGGTCTGCTCGACAACCGCTCCTTCGGCGGCGCGCAGGTGAGCCGCACGTTCTATGCGCGCGGACAAACCGGTCAGCAGCTCCTGCTCGGTGCCTACCAGGGCCTCGCGCAGCAGATCTTCAACGGTACCGTCACGCTGTACAACCGCTCCGAGATGGTCGACGTCGTCACCGTCGACGGGCTCGCCGCCGGCATCGTGGTCCGCGACCTCACAACCGGTGAGATCACGTCACACAGCGCCCATGCCGTGGTGCTCGCCACGGGCGGCTACGGCAATGTCTTCTACCTCTCCACCAACGCGATGGCGTGCAACGTCACCGCAGCCTGGCGGGCGCACCGCAAGGGCGCACTGTTCGCGAACCCCTGCTACACGCAGATCCACCCCACCTGTATCCCGTCCAGCGACGACTTCCAGTCGAAGCTCACGCTGATGTCCGAGTCGCTGCGCAACGACGGACGCATCTGGGTGCCGAAGAAGGGAGACGATGTCCGCAGCGCGGATCAGATCCCCGAAGACGACCGCGACTACTTCCTCGAACGCAAGTACCCGGCCTTCGGCAACCTCGTGCCGCGTGACGTCGCCAGCCGCAACGCGAAGCAGATGATCGACGCGATGAAGGGTGTCGGTCCGCTCAAGAACGGCGTGTACCTCGACTTCTCGCATTCGCTGCTGCGCCTCGGCAGGGACAAGGTCCGCGAGCGCTACGACAACCTCTTCGAGATGTACGAACGCATCACCGGCGAAGACCCGTACACGGTGCCGATGCGCATCTACCCCGCCGTCCACTACACGATGGGCGGGCTGTGGGTCGACTACAACCTCATGACGACGATCCCTGGCCTGTATTCGCTGGGGGAATCGAACTTCTCCGACCACGGGGCCAACCGCCTCGGCGCATCGGCCCTGATGCAAGGGCTGGCCGACGGCTACTTCGTGCTGCCCTACACGATCGGCGACTACCTGGCACCGCAGCTGAACCAGAAGCCCGTCCCGACTGACCACGCCGCGTTCAAGGCGGCCGAGGGGACAGCACGAGGCCGTTTCACGGAGTACCTCGGCATCAAGGGCAAGCGCTCGGTGGACTGGTTCCACCGTGAGCTCGGCAAGATCATGTGGGACAACTGCGGCATGGAGCGCAGCGACGCCTCGCTGAACAAGGCACTCTCCGATATTCCCGCGCTCTACGACGAGTTCAAGACCGATCTGCGAGTGCTAGGCGACGATGCGTCGATGAACCAGAACCTCGAGAAGGCGGCGCGCGTCGACGACTTCTTCCAGCTCGGCTTCCTCATGTGCCAGGACGCGCTGAACCGTGAAGAGAGCTGCGGTGGGCATTTCCGGGCCGAGCACCAGACCGACGAAGGCGAAGCCCAGCGTGACGACGAGCACTTCTCGCACGTGTCGGCCTGGGAATGGCAGGGGGAGCCGATGGCCAGCGAGATCGAGCACCGCGAGCAGCTCGAGTTCGAGTATGTCCACCCCTCCGTCCGCAGCTACAAGTGAAGGCAGCGAGCACATGACCGCGACCATGAACCCGATGACCGACGGAAGCGAGCCGACCGACCTCGAGGGCCATGTCGTCCACCACGGCGAGACGATCGACATCACGCTGAACGTGTGGCGCCAGAACGGGCCCAACGTGCCCGGTGCATTCGAGACCTACGACGCCCACGGCATCAGCACCGACGCCTCGTTCCTCGAGATGCTCGACATCGTGAATGAGCGCCTCAACGATGACGGCAAGGTGCCGATCACGTTCGACCACGACTGCCGCGAAGGCATCTGCGGCACGTGCTCGATCATGATCAACGGCCAGGCGCACGGTCCGGAGAAGGCCACTGCAACCTGCCAGTTGCATATGCGCAAGTTCCATGACAAGCAGGTCGTCACCGTCGAGCCGTGGCGGGCCACTGCGTTCCCGATCATCAAAGACCTCATGGTCGATCGGTCGGCGTTCGACCGCATCATCGAGTCCGGCGGCTACATCACCGTCGCCGCCGGTGGGGCGCCCGACGCCAACCTCATCCCGATCCCCAAGCCTGTCGCCGACGCAGCCATGGACGCGGCGGCATGCATCGGTTGCGGTGCCTGCGTCGCGGCGTGCCCGAACGGGGCCGCCAACCTGTTCACCTCGGCGAAGATCGCACATCTCAACCTCATGCCGCAGGGCCAGGCCGAGCGCTACAAGCGCACCGAGGCGATGGTCGACACGATGGAGCAGTACTTCGGCTCGTGCACGAACCATGCCGAGTGTCAGGAGGCGTGCCCGAAGGAGATCTCGATCGACTGGATCGCGCTGATGAACTCGGACTATGTGAAGGCGAAGTTCAAGAACCGGCGCATGCTCAGCCGCAAGTAGTCATACCGGGGTTCACGGGCGGATACCGTCGACCGCATGTCTGACGACGCCACCACCTTCCGGCTCGGCTCCCGTTCGGTCCACCGGGTCGGGTTCGGGGCCATGCAGCTGCCGGGGCGCGGAGTGTTCGGGCCCCCGCGCGACCGGAACGAAGCGATCGCCGTGCTGCGCCGCGCCGTCGAGCTCGGCGTCGATCACATCGACACGTCGCAGTACTACGGACCCGACGTCGCCAACGAGCTGATCAGCGATGCGCTCCACCCCTACCCGGAGGAGCTGTCGATCGTGTCCAAGGTCGGCGGGCGCCGCGACGAGCGTGGCGCGTGGCTGGGCGCCCAGTCGCCGGCCGAGCTGCGCGCCGGGGTCGAGGACAACCTGCGGACCCTGCGCACCGATCAGCTCGCTGCGGTGAACCTGCGGCTCATCGACGACGGCAGCGGCTCGGCGGCTCTGGAGGACCAGCTCGCCGAGATGGCTGCACTGCGCGACGAAGGGAAGATCGCGGGCATCGGCATCTCCACTGCCGACCTCGCCCAGGTGCAGACGGCGGCACGCCTCGTCGGGATCGTCTGCGTGCAGAACGCCTACAGTCTCCTCGATCGCAGCGACGACGCCGTGCTGCGCTTCTGTGCCGACGAGGGGATCGCCTACGTGCCGTACTTCCCGCTCGGGTCGGCCATCCCGGGCATGGCGAAGGTGACCGAGCACCCGCCGGTCGTGGCCGTGGCCGAGGAGGTCGGCGCGACGCCAGCGCAGGTCGGGCTGGCGTGGCTGCTCGCCCGTTCGCCGAACGTGCTGTTGATCCCCGGCACGTCCTCACGGCTCCACCTCGAGGAGAACGTCGCCAGTGGGGGCCTCGTCCTCGGACGCGCGCAGCTCAACCGACTGGACGACCTCGACAACCTGGACGGTCATGGGCACATGGGCACCGAGCCGCCTGCGCCGTGACGTCCTCGCCAGCGGCCGACCCGCGTCTCCTCGCGCCCGGCCGGCGGGCCGTCACGATCGGCATCGTCCTCGGCATCTCGGCAGTCGGGTTCGAGGCGCTCGGCGTCTCGACGGCCATGCCCGTCGTGGCCAGGTCGCTGCACGGCGAGTCGCTCTACGGCTGGGCCTTCAGCGCCTTCCTGCTCGGTCAGCTGATCGGTATCGTCAGCTCGGGCGCGGACGCCGACACCCACGGCCCCAAGCGCGCATACCTTCTCGCGCTCGGGTTGTTCGCTGGTGGGCTGCTGGTTTGCGGGCTTTCGCAATCGATGCCCATCCTGGTCGTCGGACGCTTCATCGCCGGTACCGGCTCTGGTGCGGTGCTCCTGCTGAACTGGGCGCTGATCGCCCGGCTCTACGACGAAGCCGTCCGTGCCCGGATGCTCGCCGTCGCCTCGTCGGCCTGGATCGTGCCCGGCCTCGTCGGACCGATCGCCGCGGGCTGGGTGGCCGACCACATCGGCTGGCGCGTGGTGTTCTTCGCCTACGTGCCGCTGTTGGCACTTGTCGGCGTGCTGCTGCTGCCGGCCATCCACCTACCCGGTACGGACCAGAGCGCGGTCGAGCCAACCGGCGAGCGGTTCTGGGATGTCGGCCGGGCACAACGCAACGTGGCCGCCCTCGTGATGGCCGCCGGCGCCGGGCTGGTGCTCGGTGGCCTGGACTCGCAACGGCTCTGGTTGGTAGCCGTACTCGTGGTGGTCGGCCTCGCGCTGATGGCCGTCGCCGGTCCTTCGCTGTTCCCGAGCGGCACCCTGGTGGCAGCGACGGGTCTGCCTGCGGTCGTCGCCACGTACGCTCTGTTGCTCACGGCGTTCACCGGCGCCGAGGTGTTCCTGCCGTTCGTGCTCGGGCGGCTGCACGGGCTCAGCGCGACGACGAGCGGACTGATCCTCACGGCCGGCACGAGCACATGGGCGACGGGTTCGTGGCTGCAGGCCCGCCACCCGGACCGATGGGCCGATCCGCACGTGCGTCGCTGGGCGGTGCTCGTCTTCGGGATCGGCGTCGCCTTGGCGGGGACGCTCGCCTTCGACGTCCCCGCAGTCATCGGCTACCTCGGGTGGGGCGTGTGTGGCATCGGCATGGGCATCGCGTTCACCTCGGCCACGGACGCGACGTTCCGGGTCGTCAGCGCCGAGCGCACGGGCATCGCGAGTTCCGCCACGCAGCTGGCCGGCGCGCTCGGTTCCGCACTCGTCGCCGGTGTCAACGGCGCGCTGATCAACATCGCCGACCGCACGGGCCGCGGTCCGGCAACCGGCGTCCGATGGGCGTTCGCGCTCGACCTCGTGGTGGTCGTCCTGGCATTCGGGGCAAGCGCGCGGCTGCGGGTGCCGGGGTCCGCTGGCGCTGACACCTCGCGACCAGTGGAAGGTTCGCCCGCTCCGAGCGGGCAAAGGCTCCGATCGTCGGACGCTCAGCGCGTCGAACCGTGAGCGAGACGATCGCGGAGCCCCGCACGGTCCGTCGCGGCCGCTCAACCTGTCGATCGATGCCGGCGGCCTGAGCCTCGCCTCGGTGCTCCTCTACAGCGCGCCGGCCTTCGTGACGCTCATCGCCTTGGCCGCTGCTAGGCGCTCGGCCGACGGTACGCAAGCGCGCGCCGGCCGCCCTCGTGCTCGTCGGCGTCGCGCTGGCGGCCGGCGGCTCCAGCGACGGCCTGGTCGTGTCGGCCCGCTCGATCGCCTTCGGCCTGCTGTCCGGGTTCGCCTATTCGAGCTTCTACTGGCTCGGCAAGCCATTGA
Organism: Acidimicrobiia bacterium; assembly: GCA_043739745.1. Classification (GTDB taxonomy): domain Bacteria; phylum Actinomycetota; class Acidimicrobiia; order Acidimicrobiales; family JANYDT01; genus JAYUDQ01. Next base: position 9,839 of record JAYUDQ010000593.1, read on the forward strand.
TCAGTGCACATACCACGGCGGTCATTTTCGCCTATGTGATGCCGATCGGGGCCCTGCTGCTGCTGCCGTTCGTCGAGTTCCACCACAAGACGACAGCGGCCTGGGCGTGGCTCGGCGCGCTCGTCCTGTTCTCGACCTACGGCGCCTACCTCGCCTATGGGTTTGGCGTGCAGCGTGTCGACGCGTCTTCGGCGGTGCTCGTCGCCACCATCGAGCCGGTGATCTCGCTGGCCCTCGCGGCCTTGCTGTTCGACAAGCGCTTCGGGGTGCAGGGGGCGCTCGGGTCGGCCTGCGTCATCGGGGCGGCGCTGCTGGCGTCGATGCCTTCCGGGCAACGGCAGTGATAGCACTCACACATATTGCTGTCATCTGGCGATGAAGCAGCTGCTGATCCGGGTTCCTGACGACGTCCATCGACGCCTCACGGCGCGTGCAGCGAAGGAAGGACGGA
>JAYUDQ010000594.1:0-4118 GCA_043739745.1 Acidimicrobiia bacterium
ATGCGAATCGTCGTATCGGCCAACCCGCCCAACCTTGAGCGGGGCGTCGATCAAACCCAGCGTGCGGTACTCGCGCACCGTCCGCGTCGGCACACCGACAAGGGCGGCCAACTCGTCGATCGACCACGACTTCGAAAGATCGCTAGACATTGCCGTCATTTACCGTTACGGTCATGGCCGTGAGTATTGCGGATGAAACGCCCGAAGTCAACTATCCGCCCGAACTCGAGACCGTTCTGGATCACCTCCGACGACAGTTCGACGCACCCAACCTCGCCCTCGACGGGGCACCCGTAGGCCTCAACGGCGGGTTCTGGGCCGAGATGTGGACGCTGACCCTCGCAGCACACAACACGCTGCCAGCACGGGTCGTACTCCGCCTGGCCCCAGACCGCCAACTCGCCGCGTGGGAAACAACGTTGCAGGCGGGCGTCGCCGCACTGGGCTACCCAACACCAACCGTCCGCGCGTCGAACTTCACGCCAGCCGGCAACGGGCGCGCATGGTGCGTGATGGACCACGCCGAAGGGACACCACTACTCGGAGGGCTCAGCGGCCCACGCGCGTTGCTCGCACTCCCACGCCTCGCAACCGGAATTCCAGACACACTCGCCCTCGCCGCGGCCAACCTCCACCGACTCGACCCCGAACCGATCGAGGCAGCACTCTCGCGCGCCACAGACCGAACAATCGGCGTCGACGCTGTGCTCGACCACTACCGCTCACGTGCATCGGATCTTGCCGACGCGCTGCTGCTTCGTGCTCTCGAGCGACTCGCGATGACGCGACCCGACTCGAACCTGCGAGTGATCTGCCACGGCGACCTTCACCCATTCAACGTGCTGGCGGACGGCGACCGGACTGTGGTTCTCGACTGGACCGCAGGCCAGATCGCCCACCCCGCCTACGACCTTGCCTTCACGCACCTGCTCCTCGCCAACCCACCACTCGACGCCCCCAAACCCCTACGACCGATCATCAACGCCGCCGCTCGACGAATCGCCAACCGGTTCATCAACACCTACACCAAGATCGGACCACACCCGATCGACCCGGCCACGCTCGACTGGTACCGCGGCCTGCAAGGCTGCAGGATCCTCACCGACCTCTCCGGCTGGCGCGCAGCAGGCGAACTCGACGCCCACCGCGGTCACCCCTGGCTGACAATGGAGCCGACACTCCAGTCACTGCTCGCACGGTGATCGCAAGGAATGTCGGACTTTCGATGTAACCGGGTCTCGATCGCTCACTGACACCTCTCCTTTAGTAAGTCTAGGCTTACCGTCTATGGAGACTTACCGAGCCGACGACGGATGGGGCGTGCTCGGGGATCCCACCCGGCGCACCATTGTCTTGCACTTGGCGCAACGACCGCAGGCGGTTGTCGAACTCGCGGCGACCCTCCCGATCAGCCGCCCTGCTGTCTCACAGCACCTCAAGGTCCTCAAACAAGCCGGACTCGTCGCCGAGCACGCCGAGGGGACACGCCGGATCTATCAGCTCAACGAAGCGGGACTTACCGCGCTGCGCGACCAACTCGACACCTTCTGGAACCGCGCGCTGGGCGGCTACCAAGACGTCATCGACGATTCGACCAAGGAGAAACAATGAACCAACCCGACGCCACCATCGTTCGACGGTCGATCACCGTCGCCGCGTCCACCGAGCAGGCGTTTGCCGTGTTCACCGGACGCTTCGGCGACTTCAAACCATCGGAGCACAACCTGCTCGGTGTGCCGATCGCCGAAACTGTGTTCGAACCCCATGTCGGAGGCCACATCTATGACCGCGGAACCGACGGCACCGAGTGCAGCTGGGCTCGCGTCATCGCGTTCGAACCACCGGACCGCGTCGTTGTCAGCTGGGACATCAGCCCGTACTGGCAGATCGGGACCGACCCAGACCACACCAGCGAGGTCGAGATCCGCTTCGTCGCCGAGACCCCACAGCGAACCCGGCTGGAACTCGAGCATCGCAACATCGACCGACACGGGCCCGGATGGGAAGGCGTCCACGCCGGTGTCGACGACGACGCCGGATGGACCCTCTACCTCGCCCGCTACGCCGACGTGCTCGCGAGCGAGAGCTGACCTCGATGCCTTCGCATACGACAACCATCAACGTCGATCGACCGGCGGCGGTTGTGTTCGAGTACGCGACTGACCCGGGCCGTTTCTCGGAATGGCAGAAGGGAGTCGTTGACGCAAGCATGGAGAAGCCCGGCTCTCCCAGCATTGGGGATCGATGCCTCACCACTCGCAGAATTGGCTTCGCCAACCGCCCGATCGCCTCCGAGATCACGCACGTCAACCCACCGCGAACGTGGGGCGTGCGCGGCATTGATGGGCCGGTCCGCGCCACGGTCGACGCCACCGTAGAACCGCTGACCGACTCGACCTCACGGCTCGCCATCGCCATCGACTTCGTCGGACACGGAATCGGCAAGCTCCTCGTCCCCCTCATCGTTCGGCGGCAGGCTCGCAAGGAGATGCCGACGAACCTGGCGATGCTAAAGACTCATCTCGAACAGCGTGACCTCGGCCCGGCACCATCGTGATCGAGTGATCAGCGCCACCACCAGCGCATCACGACGCCGAGTTTGCCGCCTGACGTGAAGAAATCTTCGGGTTGGCCCCGAACAGGCCAACTGCCGATGACGTTGGTATGGCCCACATCGTCACTCGCAAGCTCGGCGTTCAAGCCGGCGACGAGATCCGGGCGCATCGGAGAGTGATCTTGCGCATGGTGGACTCATCACGCATGTTCCGAGAGTTCTATCCGGCCGTACCGACGCTGATCGTGATCGAGCCGTCACCAGCCGGCACAGGGCGCTCGCAGTAGAGGTCGTAGCGATACTTCAGGTACATCAGTCGCCGCCGCTCGCGTCGTTGCGAGACAGCGATTTGCCGGAGTCCCCTGGCCCGACGCCGCCAACCCGATGCGGCGTACCTGGTGCAACGATCAGAGGAGATGGCCGCAGGACGAAGGTTCAACGACCGCCGGCTCGCTCGGTGTGACGATCTCGCAGGGGGTCCTCGACTGTCACTTTCGGACGCGCCTCTACGGTCCACTGCCGCCGTAGTCGGACAGCTCGTGCAGCTGCGAGATGAGGTAGTCGCGGTCCGCGCTCGACGTCACCAGCTCGACCGCGCGTTCGTAGGCGTGTCGTGCGGCGCGTGGTCGGCCGAGCCGGCGCAGCGCTGCGGCTCGAGCTGCATGCAGCGGGTAGTAGTTGTCGAGTTCGGGTTTGATGACGTCGAGCGCAGCGAGCCCGACCTCGGGACCTTCGGTCTCGGTGATCGCGATCGCTCGATTGAGCGCCACGACCGGTGACGGCATGACGGTGTAGAGATGATCGTAGAGAGTGACGATCTGGTCCCAGTCGGTCGCCTCGAACGATTCGGCGTTGCAGTGCACGGCCTGGATCGCTGCCTGAAGTTGGTATGGGCCTGGTCGACCCCGGCGGATGCAGTCGCGCACAATGGAGTGCCCTTCGTTGATCATGAAGTGGTTCCACTGGGCTCGGTTCTGGTCACGTAGGAGCACGACTGCGCCGTCGAGTCTGCGGGCGGGGACTCTCGATTCGTTGAGCACCATGAGCGCCAGCAGTCCTGCCACCTCGGGTTCGTCGGGCATCAATGTGACGAGAGCCCGGGCTAGGCGGATGGCCTCTGCGCGCAGTTGGGCGCGCTCCGTCGGATCATCGGCTCCGGCGCTGTAGATCAGGTAGAGCACGGACAGCACTGGCCCAAGCCGTGCCGGCAAGTCCGGCGCTGCCGGCACCCGGTAGGGGATGTTCGCGGCCTTGATCTTGTACTTCGCCCTTACGAGCCGCTTCGCCATCGCCGGTTCGGTCACCAAGAACCCCCGGGCGATCTCCTCGATGCTCAGTCCACCGAGCAGTCGAAGCGTCAACGCCACTTGGTGCTCGGTGCGAAGAGCCGGATGACAGCACGTGAAGATCAGTCTGAGTCGATCGTCGACCACGGGATCCCCTCGTGCTTCCACCTCGACGGTCGGCTCAGGCGGAAGGTCCAACGAGTGGCCCATGATTTGAGACAACTCTCGGCCCCGGGCCGAACGGCGGAGTTGATCGATGGCTCGGTTGCGAGCCGTCG
>JAYUDQ010000595.1:0-4112 GCA_043739745.1 Acidimicrobiia bacterium
TCGACACCCATGGCTGGATGCGTCGGTTGTGCTGAAACCGGCGGCGCCCGGCCCGACTCGATGTCGTACCCCTTTCCTATACTGACTGCCATGCGGCGCTCAACCATCTCCAAGCTCGGAATCCTCGCCGGCCTCGGCGTGATTACATCGGTTTCGATGCTCACGTCCAGGGTCGATGCGCAGGTGTCGTCCGATACCGTCAACGTCCAGCTCCTCGCGTTCAACGATCTTCACGGCAACCTCGAACCGCCCGCTGGTTCCAGCGGGCGGGTCGGCACAGTCACGGCGGGGGGCTTCGAGTACCTCGCCACCATCGTGCGAAACCTCAAGGCTCAGAACCCGAACACGATCATCGTTTCGGCCGGCGACCTCATCGGCGCGAGCCCGCTGCTTTCGGCGCTGTTCGCCGACGAGCCAACCATCGAGGCCGCTTCGGCCCTCGGGCTCGACGTCAACGGCGTCGGCAACCACGAGTTCGACAAGGGCTTCGCCGAGCTGAAGCGCATCGAGCACGGTGGCTGCAAGCCGGTCGACGGCTGCTTCGGTCAGGTCTACGGCGGCTCCACGTTCCCGTTCCTCGCCGCCAACGTGTTCAACAAGGCGACCGGCAAAACGATCTTCGACCCTTACCTGATCGAGGACGTCGGCGGTGTGAAGGTCGGCTTCATCGGTCTCACATTGAAAGACACGCCCACGATCGTCACGCCGTCAGGTGTAGCCGGGCTGAGCTTCGAGGACGAGGCCACCACCATAAACCGCAATGCCGCCATCCTGAAGGACCGCGGCGTCAACGCCATCGTCGTGTTGATCCACCAGGGCGGTCGCCAGACCACCGTTGTGCCCAACGACTGCACCAGCTTCACCGGCCCGATAGTCGACATCGTGAAAGCGACGTCCAAGAATATCGACGTCTTTCTCACGGCACACACGCACGAGGGTTACAACTGCGTCATCGACGGCAAGCCCGTCATGCAGGGGGCGTCGTTCGGCCGGATCGTCACGAAGGTCGACCTGGTCGTGTCGAAGGGCCGCGGCGGCAGCGTGCAGAGCGCGAAGGCAACCAATGTGATCGTCACCCGTGACGTGCCGAAGGCCTCCGACATCACCGCCATACTGGCGAAGTGGCAGAAATTGGCTGCGCCCCGGTCGAATCGCGTGATCGGCGCCATCGCGGCGACCTTCGACCGTGTGCCGACCACCGCCGGCGAGCAGGGTCTCGGCGATCTCCTGGCGGATTCGCAGCTGTGGGCGGCGAAATCGCCGGCGAACGGTGGTGCCCAGATTGCGTTCATGAACCCTGGCGGCATCCGAACCGACCTGGTCTTCGAGAACCAGGCGGGTTCGGAATCCCCGGGCCAGATCACCTATGGCGAAGCGTTCGCGGTGCAGCCGTTCGGCAACAACATGACCACCCTCACCATGACCGGGGTGCAGATCAAGACCGTGCTCGAGCAGCAGTTCGACAACCCGACGCCGAATACGTCCCGGATGCTCCAGGTGTCGAAGGGCTTCAGCTACACGTGGGTCGACAGCGCGAAGACCGGCTCGAAGATCGATTCGAGCACACTCAAGCTCGACGGCATGCTGATCGAACCGGCCACGAAGTACCGCGTCACCGTCAACTCGTTCCTGGCCGATGGGGGAGACAACTTCCTGGAGTTCGCAAAGTCGACCGACCGTGTCGGCGGCGCTGTCGACCTCGATGCCCTCGAGGGCTATCTGGCCACCCTCGGTGGTCCGGCTCCGGCGGCCACGAAGGACCGCATCACGAGGAAGTGACGTCCGCTGGTTGTGCCCTATCCCGGTCGGGCGCGGACGCTCGCGCTTGACCTGATCCGGTCGGTCAGTCACACTTCTTCCGTGATGATCGTCTGCACCTCCGCCGCGACCATCATCATCATTTCGTAGCGCGCACCGGCTTTCCCGGTGTGCGCGACCACGACCGCCTTCGGGCGGTCGTTTTGTTTGCACCGCTTCCCCTTCACCCGCCCCTCAGGAGCACCCGATGACCGGATTCCATACCCACGACGCCGATGAGCTCGCCAGTGTCCTCGCCGCGCTTGCGCCCAACATGGCGAAGGCCGTGGACGTGTACGACACGACCTTGCGCGATGGCTCGCAGCAAGAGGGCCTTTCGCTGACGGTCGACGACAAGCTCCGCGTCGCCGAGCAGCTCGACCATCTAGGGGTGAAGTTCATCGAGGGCGGCTGGCCGGGTGCCAACCCCAAGGACTCCGAATTCTTCCGGCGCGCCGCGGCTGGAGAGTTGCGGCTGAAGACGGCCACCCTCACCGCGTTCGGCATGACCCGTCGACCCCGCGGTCTGGCCGAGGACGACAAGGTGCTCCGTGAGCTGCTCGACGCGCAGACCGAAGCAATCTGCATGGTCGCCAAATCGTGGGATTACCACGTCACCCATGCCCTCATGACCGATCTCGACGAGGCCGTTGCGATGGTCCGCGATTCGGTGCTGTTCCTGCGCAGCGAGGGCCGCCGGGTGTTCCTCGACGCCGAGCACTTCTTCGACGGTTACAAGCGCAACTCGGATTTCTCGCTCCGGATCCTCGACGCAGCACAGATGGCGGGCGCCGAGGCGCTGGTGCTGTGTGACACGAACGGCGGCGCCATGCCCTACGAGGTCGAGCAGATCGTCGAAGAGGTACGTGCACGTACGAGTGCGCCGCTGGGTGCGCACTTCCACAACGACTCGGGCTGCGCGATCGCGAACACCATTGCGGCCGTCCGCTTCGGCGCGACCCAGGTACAGGGCTGCATCAACGGCTACGGCGAGCGCACCGGCAACGCCGACCTGTCTGCAGTCGTGCCCAACCTGCAGCTGAAGATGGGCATCACCGCGCTCCCGGAGGGGCGGATCGAGCGGATCACCGCGGTCTCGCATCACGTGGCCGAGATCGTGAACCGAGCCGTGCCGTCGCAACAACCGTATGTGGGCATATCGGCGTTCGCGCACAAGGCCGGTCTGCACACCAGCGCCATTGCTCGCGCCCGCGACGCCTACGAACACCTCAGCCCCGAGCTCGTCGGCAACCACACGCGTTTCGTCGTGAGCGAGATGGCCGGCCGTTCGACCCTCGAGCTGAAGGCCGTGGAGATGGGCCTCGATCTCGATGGCGCGTCGATGAGCACGGTGCTCGACACCCTCAAGCGCCTCGAGTACGAGGGCTACCACTTCGAGGTCGCCGACGGGTCCCTCGAGCTGCTGCTGCGCAGTGCCACCGGGTGGGAGCAGAACTACTTCAGGCTCGAGTCGTACCGGGTCACCACGGACCAGGTCGGTGAGGACGACAATGCCCGCACGGAGGCGACCATCAAGGTCTGGCTGCCAGGGCCGGCCGAGGGGGACGGGGAGCGGGTCATCGCCGTCGGCGAAGGCAACGGTCCGGTGAACGCACTGGATGCGGCGTTCCGGTCGGCGGTCGGAAACCGCTTCCCGCAGCTCGCGCAGATGCACCTGACGGACTACAAGGTCCGCGTCCTCGACTCGACGAAGGGAACGGGCGCCCGCACCCGGGTGCTGATCGACTCGTCGGATGGAGAGCGCACATGGAGCACGATCGGGGTGAGCGACAACGTCATCGAGGCCTCATGGAAGGCTCTCGCCGACGCCATCGTGTATGGGCTCCTGCATTCGCCGGGCTGAGCGGTCCAGGGCGCGACCAGCCCCTGAGACGGCCGCCGCTAGTCTCCATATGTGTCCGCTCCGAAGTTCGTCCCCGTTGCCACAGTCGGCGCCTTCCGCGACGGCGAGGAGCTTCCGCCGTCCGGCGAGTGGCGCAGCGACCGGCCGGCCGAGGTCGCCGTCCACCAGCCGAAGCGGCGGGGTATGGGCACGCCGGGTCCCGACCAGGGCTACGCGCTGAAGCTGGCGAACTCGTTCCACGGCAAGCTCGATCTCGTCGACGGTGAGCACGAGCATGACGTCATCGTCGGCTGCCTCGGCATCGCACTCCGTCGGGCCAGCACGTTCGGGCGCTCGCCGGTCATCCACGACCTCGACCTCGCGTTCGCCGTCTTCGGGTTCACCGGCGAGGGAGTCACCCCCGCCGACCTCCTCCGCTACCGCACTCCGAAGTTCGAGGCCGCCGGCCATC
>JAYUDQ010000596.1:0-24187 GCA_043739745.1 Acidimicrobiia bacterium
TCGGAGCTGAGCGTGCGGCCCTCACCGGCGAGTACGTACGCGCCGTCCTGGTAGACCTCGCTGGAGGCCGGGTCGAGGGCGATGGCGATCTGCTCGCCGGGCGTGTAGCCGGCCATCTCGATGGCCTCGACGAGGATCTTGATCGCGTCCTCGTTCCTGGCCAGGTTCGGGGCGAAGCCGCCCTCGTCGCCGACCGCCGTCGAGAGGCCACGGTCATGGAGGATCTTCTTCAGTGTGTGGTAGGTCTCGACGCCCCAGCGCAGCGCCTCGCTGAAGGACGCGGCCCCGATCGGCATCACCATGAACTCCTGGAGGTCGATCGTGTTGTCCGCATGGACGCCGCCGTTCACGACGTTGAGCATCGGCACCGGCAGCACGTGGGCATTGACACCACCGATGTAGCGGTAGAGCGGGAGGTCGAGCTCGTCGGCCGCGGCCCTGGCCACCGCCATCGAGGCGCCGAGGATCGCGTTCGCGCCGAGCTTGCCCTTGTTGGGCGTGCCGTCGAGATCGATCATCCCGAAGTCGACGCCCCGCTGATCCAGTGCCTCGTGCCCGACGAGCAGGTCGCGCAACCTGCCGTTGACGTTCGAAACCGCCTTCTCGACTCCCTTGCCGAGATAGCGCTTGCCGCCGTCCCGCAGCTCCATGGCCTCGTGTTCGCCGGTGGAAGCACCAGACGGAACAATGGCCCGACCGGTCGCACCCGACTCGAGGCCGACCTCGACTTCCACCGTGGGATTGCCACGGGAATCGAGCACCTCGCGCCCGATCACGTATTCGATGTCGCTCATGGTTCCTTCAGGGGAAGTCGGGACCAGCACTCGTACGAGCAGTGAAGGGCGTCAAGTTAGTGGATCGAACTCCGAGATTCCATCGAACGTATGTTCCCATATCATCTGCGCGCTGATCATCGGCCACGGCCTACGATTTCGGGCGTGAACACGCCACCTCACGAGCTCGCCGGCGTCACGCTCGAAGCGATCGAGGACGCGCAGCGGCGCCTGGCGGGGATCATCCGCCCCACCCCGGCGCGCGTCGCCGACTCGCTGAGCAGGGCGCTCGGACGTTCGATCGTGCTCAAGCCCGAACATCTGCAACGCGCCGGGTCGTTCAAGATCCGCGGCGCGTACAACCGCATCTCACAGTTGCCGCCCGGCGTGGATGTCGTCGCCGCATCGGCCGGGAATCACGCCCAGGGCGTTGCGCTGGCCTCGAGCCTCACCGGCCGACATTCGACGATCTACATGCCCGACGCCGCCTCGCTGCCCAAGATCAAGGCGACGGAAGGGTACGGGGCAACAGTGGTGTTCGGCGGGGCGGCGCTCGACGACTGCCTCGGCAAGGCCCGTGCCCACGCAGATCGCGAGGGAGCGGTCTTCGTCCCGCCCTTCAACGACCCGCTGATCATCGCCGGCCAGGGCACAGTCGGCCTCGAGCTCGCCGCCGAGTTCACCCCTCCTCCGGGCGAGGTGACCACGATCCTGATCCCCGTCGGCGGAGGCGGACTCGTCGCCGGCGCCGCGTTCGCACTGCGCCACCGCATGCCTTCGGTTCGAATCGTCGGCGTTGAGGCCGAGGGCGCAGCGTCGATGCGCCGATCGCTCGATGCCGGCGTACTGACGACGCTCGACATCGTGAGCACGATGGCCGACGGCATTGCGCTCAAGGCTCCGGGCGAGCTGACGCTGGCCATCGTCCGCGAGCTCGTCGACGACGTCATCACCGTCACCGAGGAGGAGATCAGCCAGGCTGTGCTCCTCCTGCTGGAGCGGGCCAAAGCCGTCGTCGAGCCATCAGGTGCAGTGGGCCTTGCGGCCGTCATGGCCGGCAAGGTCCCGGGCGCCGGACCCGCGGTGATCGTGCTCTCGGGCGGCAACGTGGACCCGTTGCTGCTGACCAACATCATCCGCCACGGCCTCTCTGCGGCCGGGCGCTACATGCGCCTGCGCATCGTCTTCAAGGACCGTCCCGGCTCGCTCGCCGCCCTCACCGCCGCGCTCGCCGCGCTCGGCCTCAACGTGCTCGACGTCGAGCACCATCGCACCGGCGTCGCCCTCGGCATCGACGAGGTCGAGGTGCTCGTGACGGTCGAGACCCGCAACCCCGATCATCGGGCCGACGCTGTCCGGTCGCTCAGCGGGCAGGGTTTCCGGGCCGAGATGGTCTGAGGCTCCCGCGGATCGGCTCAAGCCAGGCGGGCACCGCGTACCGGCTCAAGCCAGGCGGGCGGCGCGTTCGGCCTGCTTGATCCGCTCCCAGTTGCGCACGACGTCGTCGGCGGTCGCCACGGCATGCTCCGCCGTCGTCGTGTCGAAGTCCGCGCGTGGGAACACGTGCGGGTGCCGATGGACCAGCTTCTCGTGGAGCGTGCGCACCACGTCGGAGAGCGTGAACCAGCCTTCCTCGGCGGCGAGGCAGGCATGGAACACGACCTGGAAGAGCACGTCGCCGAGCTCCTCGGCCAGATGGTCGACCGCATCGATGTGGGTGCCGTCCGCTGGCATGGCGAGGGCGCCGATCGCCTCGACCAGCTCCGCCGCCTCTTCCGTCACGTAGCCGGCCAGCGATGCGTGAGTCTGCTTGGCATCCCACGGACAGGCGGCCCGCAATGTCCGCATCAGCTCCTCGATGCGGACCATCTCCACCGCGAACGGCGAAGCCAGTCGCGGGATGTAGAGCGAGGTGAGGTGATCGGCGACGACGGTGCGATCGAGCTCGTCCCAACGCACCGTGGCCATGACCTCGTCGGGAAGACCGAGGTGATGGAGGATGCGCACCTCGGGCAGTTCGGTACCAGCCGGCGGTTCGAACGCCAGCTTGATGTCACTGAGCACCTCGTTCGAATGGCACTGCGCGACCAGGAACGGTCCGGCCTGCCCCGCCGTGTCGGCCGCGAAGCGATGGCCGTCGATCACCGTCACACCCTCGGCGAGCGGGTCGACGCCCAGGCGAACCCAGCTCAGGTCGAGAAAGGAGAGGGCGGGCACCAGCTCGACGTCGACGCGCGGATCGCGCAGGAGGAGTTCGACGGTGTGCTCGGCCACGAGCGGGGAACCGGGAACTGCGTAGACGACCTCGCCTGCCTCGCCGGCGGCCGAAACAAGGTGCTCGACGATCGAGGCGTAGACCTCGTCGAACGTGTCCGACGACTCGTAGAGGTGATCAAAGCTCTGCGCGCCTACGACTGCGTCGGCGGCGGGGTGCCGTCGGGTCCGAAGGAACCGCGGCCCGGCGCCCGCAAGACGTTTCAGCGTGCCGGCGGTGAGGAGGTCGGCATCGCCGGGCCCAAGGCCGACGACGACGACGCGACCCCGCACGGGCGTGGTCTCAGCCACCTGCCACGGTGGTCGTTGCGCCCGACGGATCCGATGCCGTCGGCAGCGTGGCGGAGATCGTCTCGGCAGCCGCGTTCGCCGACTTCGCCGCAGCCGCTGAGACGATCTCCGGGAACCCGTTGGCACCCTTCGCCAGGTACGTGCCCAAGGATGGGTCGACGGACACCTTGGCCGTCTTGATGCGCTTCACCAACGATGCGCTTGCCGCGGTCTGGGCCTGGGTACCCAAGGCGTCCTCAACGGTCACCTTCACCGCATCGAGGGTTGCCGCTGTGCGCTTCGTCACCTTGATGATGTGAAAGCCGAACTGCGTCCGCACCGGCTGGCTGAGCTCGTCGATCTTCAAGGTGTTGGCGGCGTTGGCGAACTCGGCGACGAACTGCGCCGGGTCACCGCAGGAGAGCGACCCGCCGGTGTCCTTGGAACCCGGGTCCTTCGACACGGCCTTGGCCACGGCCGCGAAATCCTCGCCGCCGACGATGCGGGCGCGGGCTGCCTGGGCCTCGTCGAGGGTCGGGACGAGGATGTGGCTGATGCAGGTCGCACCGGGGTACTTGGCCTTGTTCTGCGCGAAGTACTCAGCGGCACTCGGGAGCTTCTTCTTCTCCGCGGCCAGCAACGCGGCGAACTCCTTCGACGAACGTTCGGCCCGGGCCTGGAAGCTCTTCGGGAGCTTGCGGAAGAGCGACTCGCCGCCGTAGTCCGCAACCAGGGTCTTGCGGGCGGAAGCGTCCAGCGGGGTGAGGGTCACCTTGCGGGAGACCGCCTCGGCGTGGACGACTTCGTTCACGAGACGCGTGTTCAGCATGAAGGCCACGAACTCGGCGTTGAACGACTCCTTCGGCGCCTTGGTCTTCCCGTAGAGCCGCCCTTCCATCGTGGTCCTGTCCGCGACTGTCTTCTGCCGCGCCAGCTGGTTGTCGGCGAAGCCCTTGAGCTCCTCGTCGAGGGTCGAGCGGCTCACCTTCACGCCGTTGACGTCGAGTACTGCGTTCGAGGTCGTCGCACAGGCGGACAACCCGGCGGACATGCCCAGCACAACGACCGGGAGGGCGAGGAGGGCGAGGAGTCGGTGCTTCACGGGTCGTGAGGATACCGGCCCTTCCGGTCGGGCTGAATCGGGGCCGGGTCTGCCGCCGCAGAAACAGGTCGGATGGCTCAAGACGACCACGGAGCGTGCCGATACGAGGGTTCAACCCGTCTCCCGACAAGGACCGCGTGCCCGACCCCTCTTCGCCGAATCCTCAGACCCCCGTGGCTCGGCTGCGCCCGCAGGAGCGGGTGCTGGCGGAATGCCTCCGGCTGATCGGGCGTCAGCTCCGGCGCAGCTGCCTGGTGACCATGCCGGCTGCGCTCGCCCTGGCCGGTGGGCTCTACGGGCACGTCACGCTGACGATGCTGGTGTTGTGGGTCGGCCTCGTGCTCGGCGCAACGGCGATCCTCATCTTCGTGGCCGGCTTCGACATCGCGCTCGATACGTCCGCGGCGATCGAGAACCGACGCAACGAGGTCGTGACCGTGGCCGGCCTGGTCGGCATGGCGTGGGGCTGTGCGCCGCTGATCGTGTTCCCCAAGGACGCGGCCCGGCAGTTGCTGCTCACGCTCGTGCTCATCGGCATGCTCGGCAGCATCAGCTTCGGCACGCTGCTGCTACGGCCTGCGTTCGCAGCGCTTTCGACGCCGATCGTGGCCACGCTCGTCGTGCGGCTCGCGCTCATCGGCGACGGCATCCACATGGCGGCAGTCGCCGCCGTGATCGTGTCCACCGGTGCGCTGTTGCTCCACACCCTCGAAGCCAGCTCGACGTCCACCACGCTGGTGCGCAACCGCATCGAGAACGACCTGCTGCTCAAACGTCTCATGAAGTTCCAGGAGCTCGTCGTCGCCCACGAGTCCGAGCTCGACCGCCTGTACGCCGAGATGGGTGAGCAGCAGCAGCGTGACGAGCTGACCGGAGCCTTCAACCGCCGGCAGTTCATGCAGGTGATCGCGGGAGGCTGCCATCGTGCCTCGGAGGGTTACGACCCGTTCACCGTCGTTCTGCTCGAGATCGACGAGTTCGCCCGCATCACGGAGATGTACGGCAACGACGTCGGCGACGAGCTCATCCGGAAAGTCGCGGCAATCATCCAGGCCGGCCTCCGCACCGACGACTGCTTCGCCCGCACCGGCGGCGCACAGTTCGGCATGCTGCTCGAGAACGCGCTGACCGAAGGAGCGATGATCTGCGTCGAGCGCATCCGTCGCAAGCTGGCCTCGACGCCTCTCGATGCGGGGGAGCCGATCCTCGTGTCGACGTCGATGGGCCTCATCAGCTGGGATGCCAGCATCGGGGCCAGGGAGATGGTCGTGCATGCCGACGAGGCGCTACAGAGAGCACGACAGGGTGGGAAGAACCGCATCGAGGTATGGGGCGACGATGCCCGCGCCCGTGGCCTGCTGGCGATGTAGATCACCCTCGGTCAACCCTTCGGATACAGCTCCCCCAGGAACACGAGAAGCGTCTCGATCACGTCGGTCTTCGGCTTGATCGGCATCACGATGAGGCTCTCCTTCTGCTTGTAGATCGCGGTCCGGAACAGACGCTGCAGACGGATCTCCTGGCTCGTCTTCAGGTCCACCGGCGACATCCGTGCCGACATTGCGCCGGGCATCATCCCGCCGGCCGACCCGCCAAGCTTCGTGACCGTCACATCGCGCAGCCCGATGCGCACGCATTCTGCGCGGAGGCGGGCGACGTCGAGCAGCGCCTTGGCCCGGTCCGGGATAGGCCCGTAGCGATCGAGCCATTCGTTCTCCACGTCATCGACGTCCGCCGTGCTCATCACCACGGCGAGACGACGGTATGCGTCGAGCCGGAGCGGCTCCTTGGCGATGTAGTCGGCCGGGATGTTGGCATCGACCGGCACCTCGATCCTGATCTCGGCCGGCTCCTTCGGCGTCTCCCCCTTCAGCTCACCGACCGCTTCGATCACCATCTGGCTATAGAGGTCATACCCGACGGCGGAGATGTGGCCAGACTGATCGCCGCCGAGGATGTTGCCGGCACCGCGGATCTCCAGGTCGCGCATGGCGATCTTGAAGCCCGAGCCGAGTTCGGTGTGCTCGCCGATCGTCTTCAGCCGCTCGTACGCCTCCTCGGACAGCGATACGTCCGGCGGATAAAATAAGTACGCATATGCCCGCTGTCCGGACCGGCCCACGCGCCCACGGAGCTGGTGCAGCTGACCGAGCCCCAGGCGATCCGCCCGGTCGACGACCAATGTATTGACAGTCGGCATGTCAATACCCGTCTCGATGATGGTGGTGCAGACGAGCACGTCGTAGTTGCCCTCCCAGAAGTCGTAGACGACCTGCTCGAGCAGGCTCTCGTCCATCTGCCCGTGGGCGATTGCTATGCGCGCTTCGGGTACGAGGTCATGGAGCTGTTTGGCCTTCCAATCAATGTCCGCCACGCGGTTGTGCACGTAGAAGACCTGGCCCTCTCGCAAGAGCTCGCGGCGTATGGCCTCGGCCACGGCGCGGTCGTCGTACTCGCCCACGTAGGTGAGGATCGGCTGGCGGTCGGCCGGCGCGGTGTTCAGCAGGGTGAGGTCACGGATGCCCGACAGCGCCATCTCCAGCGTGCGCGGGATGGGGGTGGCCGTAAGCGTCAGGACGTCGACGTTCTCCTTCAGGTGCTTGAACGCCTCCTTGTGGGTGACACCGAAGCGCTGCTCCTCATCGACCACCAGGAGACCAAGCTTCGGGAACGAGATGTCGTTGGACAGTAATCTATGTGTACCTATGATTACGTCGACCTGCCCGGTCTTCACCCCTTCGATGACCTTCTTCGCCTGCGCGTTGGTGAGGAACCGCGAGAGCACCTCGACGCGGATCGGGTAGTTCGAGAACCGCTCGCTGAAGTTCTGGAAGTGCTGCTGCGCGAGCAGCGTTGTGGGAACCAGCACGGCGGCCTGCATGCCGTCCTGCACCGCCTTGAAGATGGCCCGGATGGCAACCTCGGTCTTGCCGTAGCCGACATCGCCGCAGACGAGGCGATCCATCGGCGACGGTGCCTCCATGTCCCCCTTCACGTCCTCGATCGCCTTCAGCTGATCCGGCGTCTCCACGTAGGGGAACAACTCCTCCATCTCCCGCTGCCAAGGCGTGTCCTGCCCGAACGCATGGCCGGGCGCAGTGATGCGCCTCTGGTAGAGGACGACGAGCTCCTGCGCGATCTCGCGCACCGCGGCGCGCACCTTCGCCTTCGCCGCGCCGAACTCCTTGCCGCCGAGGCGGTGCAGGGACGGTGGCTCGCCCGTGTACGGGCGGATCGCATCGATCTGGTCGCTCGGGACGTAGAGCTTGTCATCGCCGCGGAACTCGAGCAGCAGGTAGTCCCGCTCGGTGCCGCCGATGGCCCGCTTCACCATGCCCGCGAAGCGGCCGACGCCGTGGACGTAGTGCACCACGTGGTCGCCGGTCTTGAGGTCGTCGAAGAAGGCCTGCGCCTCGCGACGGCGCTTGGACCGGGCCTTGCGGTGCGCGCGCCGGCGACCCGTCACATCGGTCTCCGACAGGACTGCCAGCTTCACCGAAGGGAGGATGAAGCCGCGCTCGACCGGCTGCACGACGATCTGCAGCCCGGCTGCAGAGCGCTTGTCGATGTCGGGGTCGTAGCCCGGCGGCACCACCGTGACCTGGAGACCCTCGTCGCGCAGGACCACCTGCAGGCGATCGGCCGAGCCCTCGGTGTCCGCGGCCAGGATCACGCGGTAACCATCGCTGAGGAGGTGCCGCAGCTGCGAGACGAGGCCCGACGAGTCGCCCATCACCGGGGTCCAGCCCATCGACTGGATCACCGTCGTCGAAGGGCCCTCCGGAGCCGCCGTCATCGTCCATGCCGGTGCACTCGTGTGCGCGAGCAGCCTGTCGAACGAGAGGTGCAGCCTTGGGAACGCTCCCGTGTCAGCCAGCACCGAGCTGGTCCTATCGGCGCCCCAAGTTATGGCGAGCGAGTTGGCCAGCGCAGCCTCTTCGTCGAGCAGATCGGAAGCCCGGTCACGCATGCGGCGGGGCTCCACCAGCACGACCAATGCGTCGGCCGGGACCAGGTCCATGAGCACGTGTTCGCCCTCGGTGAGCCACGGCAGCCAGGACTCCATGCCGTCGAACACGAGACCCTGCGAGAGGCGTTCCCACTGATCGCGGCCCCACGACTCGGTCGCCATCATCGCCTCGGCGCGGGCCCGCACCTCCGGCGTGGGCCGCAACTCACGGCAGCCGAACAGCTCGACCTCGGCGATGTCGACGGTCGAACGCTGATCCTGCACGCTGAACTCGCTGAGCCGGTCGACCTCGTCTCCCCAGAGGTCGATACGGACCGGAATCTCCGCGGTCGATGGGAAGACGTCGACGATCGAGCCGCGGACGGCGATCTCACCGCGGTGCTCGACCTGGTACTCCCGCCGGTAGCCGAGCCCGACCAGCTCTTCGACCAGTGCTTCGGCATCGAGCTGCTGGCCGGAGCGCACGACGACCGGTGCGGTCTCCTCGACATGCGGCCCGAGGCGCTGCAGCACGGCCTTCACCGGGATCACCAGTGCGGCCGGCATGCCCTCCTGCGACCGTAGATGCCACATGGCCCGGAGGCGCCGGCCCATCGTCTCGACGCTCGGGCTGACCCGCTCGAAGGGCAGCGTCTCCCACGCCGGGAACACATCGACCTCGTGCTCGCCAAGATAGGCGCGCATATCATTTGCGATTCGCTCGGCGTCGGTCGTGGTCGGTGTGATGACCACGATGGGCCGACGACCCGTGACATGCGCGAGCGCCGAGAGCACGAACGCCCGGGCCGGTTCGGCAACCGCCAACAGCGCGCTCCGCGAACCGAGCAGGTCGGTCAGGTCGCGGTCGCCGCGCAGCAGCGAGGGAAGGGGCGCCAGGGTCACGGGTTCGAGGGTAGCTGTGCGATTGCGCGGTGAGCGCGCCAGAAACCCGACTCCACGGGCCGACGCGCCGGACATCTGGAAGGTTCGCCCCGCCCGAAGCGGGCGGGGCTTCCGATCGTCGCGGTGCGTCGAACCGCCGTGGGTCTGGTCAGACCCGGACGGTCTTGTAGGCCACGCACCGCTTGTTGCGGACCTTGACGCACACCCGCCGGTAGCGGACCGTCTTGACCGCGGTCGAGATGACGAGGGGTTTCGAGGTGGTCGGCGGCGGCATGGCGACGACCGCAGTCGTGGACGGCGTCGTGACGGCCGGGCGCGTCGTGGTCGTGGTGGTGGTGGTGGTCACCGGTGGGGCAACCGTCGTGGTCGGCGCGACGGTCGTCGTCGTGGCCGGGTCGGGCCCGACCAGCACGGTGGTGGCGACGGTCACCGGGATCGGCGCGGTCTCGATGGCCGTGTCGGGGTCGACCACGACGCCGTCGACCGACGTCGGGCGGGTGACGGCTCGGGCGACGCCGCCGACGACGATCGCGTTGCCTGCGAGCGGACGGGGCCCGGTCCCGAGGACGAGCACCCGGAACGCGCAGCTCACGGTCGAGCCGAGCGGGACGAGGATTCGCCCCGTACCGCCCTCCCGGGCGAGGGCGAGTGACAGGTTGAGGTCACCGGTTGCGCTGCCGGGAACGTTCTTGCACAAGGCGTCGACGCGGTAGCCGGTGACGCCGGCAGGGGTGGCAACGTTCAGGTTCACGATGACGGTGATGGCCTGGAGCGGCGGGATCGTCGTCTGCGCGTTGGCCGTCGATGCAACGACCAGCAGCGCCGCGGCGATGCCAACTGCGACGGCGAATCGAGTCGTCGTGCGATGCGATGCGTCCATATCGATCCTCCGTTGTCGGGCCCTGTTCCGGCCCTGCTGTCCGACTCGCTTGTCTGACCCGCACCGTACCCAGCAGGTGTGTGCTCCGGGCACGAAGGTTGTGAACAACTCAGCGTGTGGGCGCAGGTTCCGTGTTGTACGTGTTCATGGCCCGTTCGATCCCAGCCGCGAGAATCGTCTCGACGGCGTCCGCGGCGATCTCGACCGCAACGTCCAGGACGACGCGCTCGTGCTTGCCCGGGCGCTTCAGCACGTAGTCGATCCCCTTTTGCGTACCCGGGGGCTTTCCGACCCCTATTCGGACTCGTGCGAAACCGGGCGACGCGAGGTGGGCCTGCACCGATTTCACCCCGTTGTGCCCGGCCGAGCCGCCGCCGATCTTGACCTTCACCCGACCGGACGGGAGGTCCAGCTCGTCGTACACCACCACCACCTGCGCGGGGTCGACGATCCCATGGCGCTTCACCAGCATGCGCACGGACTCACCGGACAGGTTCATGTAGGTCTGCGGCTCGGCCAACGCGATGAGCTGCCCGCCGATGCGGATCTCGCACGATCGAGCCCGTTCCTTGCCGGCCTTGAGCTTCGCCCCGTGACGCGTCGCCAGCAGCGATACGACTTCGAAGCCGAGGTTGTGACGCGTCCCGACGAACTCCTCGCCCGGGTTACCGAGCCCGACGACCAGAAAGGCGGCGGGGGTGCCCGTGCGGTCCGACGATCCGAAGAGCATCAGGAGACCACCGCGGAGCGGGCGCCCGCATGCCATCGATCCACGCCGTGGCCGAATGCGAGCACAACGAGCCGGCGGCGGAGCCAGGGCCCGCGCTCCGTCGATTCAGACGGTGATGAAGTCGATGTGCGCTGCGGTGTTGCGGACCGGGTCACGCTGGATCTCCTGGATCTTGACCTGGTGCGGCGTCCCGTCGACCGTGAGCGTGAAGGTCAGCAGGCGGTTCGCCTTGTCCTGGAACGCATGTCGAACCTCGCGATGGTCGACCGTGATCGAAATCGGCGTATCGATGCCCTTGCCGTACAGCACAGCGGGGATTCGACCCTCGGTACGAAGCCGACCCGAAGGCCCGGAACCCGTGGTGTCGCGGCGTTCGGCGGCAAGAGTCAGATCGGACATGGTGGGGCTTCCTTCGCGTTGTGCCGGGGGCCGGCAGTGAGGCACGTTCGAGCCGCCCGGAGGCGGACGGGAAAGCATAGGCCACCCGATGGCGGGCCGATTCCCGCCGCCGACCGCAAAGCGTCACACCCCTCGCTACGAATTGCACGGGGGAACTCTCATCGTGAGCTCGTCACCCTCGAATCTGCATCAGCTTGCTTCACTGCTCGTCGTCGAGGTCAGATCACCGAACACGGCGGCGATCGACCGCACCCTGAAGCGTTCCGCCTATGCCGACCTCGGGGTCAAGAACTACTGGATGGTGGACGCCGACCATCCCCGGATCGAAGTGCTCGAGCTGGTTGACGGCGCATACCGCGAGGCCGGTTCGTGTGAGGGCGACAACGACATCACGATTGCGCACCCGTTCATCGTGACGCTCAACCCCGCCCGCCTGGCCGTTCCGTAGGAGTGCGTCCCGAGCTCAGCTCTGGTTCTCCCCGCCGAAGATCTCGCTGACGGATGCGTCCTCGAAGACCGCCGAGATGGCATCGGCCAGCAGCGGCGCGATCGAGAGGACCTCGATCTTGTCGCACTGCTTCTCGGGCGGCAGCGGCAGCGTGTTGGTGATGATGAGCCGCGTCATCGAGGAGTTCTTGATGCGGTCGATGGCCGGCCCGCTCAGGATGCCGTGCGTGGCCGCGGCCAACACCTCCGTGGCACCGGCCTTCTTCAACAGGTCCGCTGCCGCGCAGATCGTTCCGGCGGTCGCAACCATGTCGTCGACCAGCACGCAGACCCGGCCCTTGACCTCGCCCATGATGTCGAGGGCCTGGACGGAGTCGACTTGGCTCTTCGATCGCCGCTTGTAGACCGAGGCAACGTCGGCGTCGAGGTGCTTGGCGAAGCGCTCGGCCACTTTCACCCGACCGGTGTCCGGAGACACGATCACCGCGCCCGGCCCGACCACGTACTTCAGATGCTCGACGAGCACCGGCATGGCCGTGAGGTGATCGACCGGTATATCGAAGAAGCCCTGGATCTGACCGGAGTGGAGATCGATGCTCACGACCCGGTCGGCACCCGCAGTCGTGAGCATGTCGGCCATCAGCTTCGCGGTGATCGGCTCACGACCGGTCGACTTGCGGTCCTGGCGGGCGTAGCCGTAGAGCGGGCACACCGCGGTGATGCGCTTGGCCGACGCCCGCTTGGCCGCGTCGATCATGATCAGCTGCTCCATGATGTTGTCGTTCACCGGCTGGCAGTGCGTCTGCAGTATGAACACGTCGGAGCCGCGCACCGACTCGCCAAGGGTGCTGCGGATCTCACCGTCCGCGAAGTCGACCAGATTCGGGTTGCCGAGGACAAGGCCGAGGTGCGCAGCGACCTCCTCGGCAAGACCGGGGTTCGACCGCCCAGCGAAGAGCTGCAGGCGCTTCTTCGGCTGGAACTCCATGGGTGCTGCCCCCTCTGAGATGACCGGTCTCACAACACCAACGTCAGAGTGAAGCCGATTCCCCCGAAGCAACCTGCTGGAACACACCCTGGAAGAACGGCCCCGTGACGACGCCCGCCGCAACCCTACAGCCCGGTTCGAGGACGGCAAACGGCCCCACGACGGCATCCGCGCCAATTTCCGCGTGTCGGGCGACGCTCTGCTCGATCACGACGCCGTCAGCCACTTTGCAGTCGACGAGGCGGGCATTCGGGCCGATCTCGCAGCCCCGGCCGATGACGGTATTGCCCTGTAGCAGGGAGCCGGGGTAGATCGTGCAGTCGGGACCGATCTGGACGGCCGCGTCGACGTAGGTCTGCTCGGGATCGAGCATGCTGACGCCCTGGGCCATGAGTCGGGCATTCGTCCGCCGCCGCAAGGTGGCCTCGGCCTTCGCCAGCTGCATACGGTCGTTCACCCCGTCGGCCTCGGAGGGGTCGGCCACGACGTGGGACACCACGTTGTACCCGGCGTCGTAGAGGACTTCGATGACGTCCGTGAGGTAGTACTCGCCCTGGCTGTTCTCGGGGCTGAGCCGGCGCAGCGCGGGAGCGAGCAGGCTGCGCTTGAAGCAGTAGACCGACGTGTTGATCTCCCCGATCGCCCGTTCCTCATCGGTTGCATCGCGATGCTCGACGATCCGCCGGACGCGGTTCCCCTTTCCGCGCACGACCCGGCCGAGGCCGTTCGCGTCGTTGATCACGGCAGTGAGCACGGTCGCCGCGGCATCCGAGGTCACGTGCGTACGCAAGAGCTCGGCCATGGTCTCGGGCCGGAAGAGCGGCTGATCGCCGGGCATCACCAGGAGGTCACCGTCAGCCTCGTCGTCGAGCTCGTCGGCCGAGAACGCCGTGAGGGCGACCGACACGGCGTCGCCGGTGCCGCGCTGCACATGCTGGGTGACGAACTCCAGCGGCATCCCGCTGGGGGCCTCCTCCAGCAGCGCCTTGGTAACCCGTTCGGCGCCATGGCCGACCACGACCACGGCCCGCTCGAGGCCGAGCTCACTGGCCGCATCGAGCACATGAAGGACCATCGGACGGCCGCACAGACGGTGAAGCGGCTTCGGACGGCTCGATTTCATTCGGGTACCTTCGCCGGCGGCCATCACAATGGCGGCCAGCGGACGGCCGGAAACGGGGGAATTGGGCACGGATACCTCGAGGTCGTGATCAGAAGAGATCGTCGGCGGACGGCGGTCAGAGGTTGAGCGCCCCAACTCGGCCCAACAGCTGCTGGCGATGTTCGCGGGAGAGGACTCGAACCCCTATTCACTGGACCAAAACCAGTTGTCCTGCCATTGGACGACCCGCGAGCGACTGCTGTTCAGGAGGTTATCAGCGGGCGCTTTCGAGTCGGTGTTGATTGGCCGTGCCGAAACGTGCGGATGCGGTCACGCGGCGGGCGCGGTCACGCTGGGGTCGAGGTCACGACGTGGCAGAGGTCGTGACCACGGCACCACTCGGGTCCGTCAATGTCACATCCCGCAACGCGGCGTAGTCCTTCGCGTTCACCGGCGTGGGGATCGGCGTGCCGCTCGGCCCCGGCACTGTCGCTTGGCGGATGCCGTCGATGTCGATCTCCGCCGGCTGATCGAACGGGTTCGAGATGGTGAAGAGCAGCTGCGCCAGCGCGATCGCGCGGTCCTGATCGGTGGGGAGGTTGCGGAATGCATCGCCATTGGCGATGGCCAGCACCAGCACGCCACCGGCGTCCAGGCTCACGCTCGGGCGAAAGTCGGCGACCTTCGAGGTGACGCCGTCCGCCGACTCGTCCGCGACGGGGCCTTCGACAAGCAATTGGAGGTAGGCGTTGACGTTGTCCGTGTCATTCTCCTGGCGGACCGACTCCCGTTCGCGACCCACAACCTTTCCGTCGCGCACGAAGTAGATGCTCGGCGTCTCCCGGCCGAGCGTCAGCGTGTCGTAGGTGGAGCGCTTCACCGGCGTTCGTGTGCCCTTCTCGAACGAGTCGTCGAACACAGACGGCAGACGCTTGCCGTCTCGCTCGAAGTCCACGCTCTCGACGCCGGGCACGCTCGTGAGCGTCAGCACCAACTGTCCGAGGGCGAGCGAGTCGGTGTCCATGCCACTCCGCCCGCTGGGCGCCGTGAGATCGACGAGGACCGTGCTCCCGCTCATCCCGGCGATACGGACATCGTAGGGCGCGACAGCGGTGGAGTAGCCGCCGTCGCGATCGGCCACGCTCGGTCCCGCCTTCAGCGCCGAGAGGACCGAACGCAGCCGCCCGACAAGGGAGGGCGAGAGCGGGATGTCGCGATAACGGAAGTCGACTTTGTTGGCCTGGAACACGAACCAGATCTTCAACGGCTCGGTCGGTTCGAGCACGCCGAGCGGGATCTCGCGCCGTTCCACCCGCTTCGGCTTCTCGTCCCGCGGGACACCGCACCCGCTGAGCCCGAGCGACGCGGCGAGGCAGACGGCACCGATAGAAAGGCCGCGCCGTCTCACTCCTCCATCTCCTCGGGCGGTGCGACAGCCAGTTCCACGACGAAGCGGGCACCGCCACCGACCCGCTCCTCCACCCAGGCACGACCCCCATGCAGCTGGGCATGTGCCGCCACGAGCGCAAGCCCGAGGCCTGTGCCCTTCGGGGCCGACGTGCCCCGGATGTGTGCCTGTCCTCGCCGGAACCGTTCGAAGATTGCCAGCCGTTCGTCCTCCGGGACGCCTGGACCCTGATCCTCAACCGCGATGACGACACGCTCGATCGGCTGCGCCGGATCATTGGCCTCGCCCGTCGGTGTGCCCATCGTTCCATCCATGACCGGGGCATTCGCCTCGCCGTCGGCAAGCTCGATCCGCGTCGCCCCGCCGCCATAGAGGGCAGCGTTCTGCAGGAGGTTGGCCACGATCCTCTCGACCCGCCGCTTGTCGACCCGCAGATCGGACTGGCTCAGCCGATCCGAGTCGACGGGCACGTCGACGTCGTGGATGGCTACGACCTGCTGTACCAGAGCCGGGAGGTCGACGACCTCACTGTTGAGCTCCGCGGCTCCGGCATCGAAGCGGGAGATCTCCAGCAGATCGAGGACCAGGCGCTCGAAGTGTCCCGTCTGGGTGACGAGGACGTCGAGCGCCTTCTGTGAGCGCTCCGATAGCTCGTCGCGTCGGGAGTGGAGAAGTTGCGCTGCGGTCGACAGTGCCGTCAGCGGGGTGCGAAGCTCATGGCTGACATCGGATGCGAACCGGGCCTCGCGTTCGAGCCGTGCCTGCAGCGTCGCTGCCATTCCGTTGAACGAATCGAGCAGCGGGTCGAGGTCCACATCGCCGCTGCGCTCGAGCCGGGTGTCGAGCTGACCCCGCGCGATGCCGGCGGCCGCATTGGCTACGTCATGCAGCGGGCGCACCACTCGCCTGCTCACTGCACGGCCGAGGAGCGCGGCACCCAAGGTGCTGATGCCCGCCGCGATGGCCAGCGTGCGGGCCAGTTGGCTGAGGCTGCGCTCGACGTCCTCCAGCGACGCGATCTCGTAGAATTCGGCGTCGACTGCATCGAGACGAACCGCCCAGACGAGCTTCGGTCCAGTCGGGCTGTCCACGATCTGATGGCCGGCGGGCGCGCCGTCTTCGAGGAGTTGGACCAGCGCGGCCGGCACATCTCGCTTCACGGTCAGCGTCTTTGGACTGGCGTAGTCGGTCTTCCGGGCATGCGACACGAGGATCGACGAGGAGTTCTCGCTCCGCTGCCGCTCGATCACGTCGTCGACGCTGCGGTCGGTCTGCGCGAGCGCCGGGATGAGCTCCGCTGCGTTCGCGTAGGCCAGCCGCTCGACAGCGGCCGTGCGCTGGTTCACGAAGCTCGGGCGGGCGACGAGGAAGGTGATGGTCGAGACGGTGACCGAGATGATGAGCGAGCCGAGCGCCAGTGCCCAAGTGGTCCGGGCCCGAAGACCGAGGCGGATGCGGTCGAACGGCGGGGGTAGCTGCCATGCCGGCCGGGATCGGCCCGCCGACTCGACCAGTGCATCACTCCCGAGGTACGCCGCGGGGAGGACCTCGGGACGCCCGGCGACGCGGTCGATCGCGCTGCGGTCGACCGGTGCACGCGCCGTCGGATGCCGGGCCAGATCGGCCGTCGACGGGCCGCTCGGCTTCACGGCGCCGGCTCCGGCGGCAACGCGATGGCCTGCTTCACGGAACGAACCGGTAGCCCAGACCTCGGACCGTCACCACCCACCGCGGCTCGGCGGGGTCGTCTTCCACCTTGGTACGGAGGCGGCGGATGTGGGCGTCGACGAGGCGGCCGTCGGCCAGGAAGTCATGGCCCCAGACCTGCTCGAGCAACTGCTCGCGGCTGAAGACCTTGTCCGGGTTGGTGACGAGGAGCACGAGCAGCCTGAACTCGGTCTTCGTGAGCGGCAGCACTTCACTCCGCTTGAGGGCAACGCCGCTGTCGGGCCGGATGCTCAGGTCGCCGTAGTTGTAGATGGCAGGCCCGCTCGGCGTATCGGGATTCGGCCTCGTCGGCTGGGTGCGGCGGAGGTGGGCCCGGATGCGGGCGGCCAATTCCTTCGGGACGAAGGGCTTCGTGACGTAGTCGTCGGCGCCGGCCTCGAGCCCGGCCACCACGTCGAAGCTGCTCTCCTGCGCGGTCACGATGATGATCGGCACGTCACTCGTCTGGCGGATTGCGTGGCAGATGTCGAAGCCGCTCATGTCGGGCAGCTTCAGATCGACGAGCACAAGGGACGGCCGGTCGGCGGCGAAACGCTCGAGCCCCTCGGCGCCATTGCCCGCCTCGCTGACGTCGTACCCCTCATCCTCGAGCACCATGCGCAGCATGAGGCGGACGTCGTCGTCGTCCTCGATGGTGAGCAGCCGGGAACGCACCCCTCCATCATGGTTCGATCCGGCCTCCGTGCACGACCAAATGCCCCGTCGCCGGTTTCGTGGGCGCGATTCGCTTCGCTAGTGTCTCGACCCTCATGGGATCGCTGATCAAGAAGCGCCGCAAGCGCATGCGCAAGAAGAAGCACAAGAAGATGCTCAAGCGGACGCGCTTCCAGCGCAGGGCGAAGAAGAAGTAGCGATAGTTCGGGCGACGATCAGGCCGTCGCCGTTGAACGCGCCCTCCACGAACCATGTCGAACCGCTCCCTGCGAGGACGGGTACGGCACCACTTGCCTCCGCCAATCGGTCGCGCCATTCGGCGAGCCGTGGTTCCACGAGCAGTGCCGCCGGTTCGAGGTCGTTGGGGCCTTCGGCATGCGGTCTACCGAGCGTGTCCCACGCCCGGTAAACGGCCGGAGTGGACACACCGAACGGCGGCGTGCAGAGCGTGAACGTCGCGCCCATGAACGGCAGTGGGTCGACGATCTCGCCGATGCCGGTCACTCGCGCCCGACCACCACGGATGCAGAACGACACGTCGGCGCCCAACGCCGATGCCGCGACCACGTCGCGGTCGCTCGTCCGTCCTGCCCATCGGAACACCGCAGCCGCGTCGGCCGACCCTCCGCCCAGCCCACCCCCTGCAGGGATGCGCTTCACGACGTGCACCAGCGCCGTTCGGTCGACTGCGGCCAGAGCCCGCACGATGAGGTTGTCGGGGGTTGCCGCTACGGGGAGTCCGCCGCTCGCCGTCGCCGCCATCGCAATCGTAAGGTGACTGCGCGCGCGGGCTTCGATTTGGGCATCGACTTCGGTGAAGGTCAGCGTGTCGGCCAAGTCGAGCGTCACCATCTCGGCGTCGATGAGGTGGTAGCCGTCGGAGCGCAGGCCGGTGATGCGTAGCGACAGCGTCAGCTTCGCGGGTGCCTGTTCGACGTGGCTCATCCGGGGACCGTCAACGTCGGAGCACACAGGTCGGGTTCACTGGGTCCGCTTCACACGCACAACGCATGTAACACATGCTATATGCTATATGCTCGCATCGTGAAGAGCATTCAGATCCGAGATGTCCCGGATGACGTGCATGCCTCCCTGCGGGCGCGTGCGGCGTCGGTCGGGCTTTCACTGTCGGAGTTCATGCTCCGCGAGGCTGAGCGGATCGCTCGGCGCCCCGCGCTGGCCGAGTCGATACGACAAGCCGTAGATCGGTCGTGGGGGGTGCCGGCCGGCGAAGCGGTCGCCGCGCTTCGCGCCGTTCGTGACGAGCACTGATACCGGACGGGCTGCACTTCCGTGCTCGTGATCGACGCATCGGCCGTGGTCGATCTTCTCCTCGAACAACCGGTGAACGATCGCCTTCGTGTTCGGGTCGAGGTTGCCGACGAGCTCCATGCGCCCCACCTGATCGATCTCGAAGTCCTCGGCGTCGTCCGTCGGCTGTGCGCGGCTGGGAAGTTGTCGGGCGATGCTGCCGGAGTGGCGCTCCGGCAGTTCGGCCTCCTGCCCATCAGCCGGTACCCGCACGAGCCGCTCCGTTCTCGCATCTGGGCGTTGCGTCATGTGTTGACGGTCTACGACGCCAGCTACGTCGCACTCGCCGAGGCTCTCCAACTCACGCTGATCACGAGTGACGGTCGAATGGCCCGGTCGCACGGACACCATGCAACGGTCGAGAGCTACGACCGCAGCTGACCCAGCGACCTCTCGATGCCGATCCACCTGTCTCAGCCAGATCCACCTGTTTCAGCCGACGCGGCGATGGCCAGCCGGCCCCAGTCCTCCACCGACAGTTCCTCGGCGCGCTTCGTCGAAGCGATATGTGCACGTACGAATGTCTCTGGCTCGACAATTCCTGTAAGGGCCCGACGCAGCATCTTGCGGCGCTGCGCGAACCCGGCGCGGACAAGGGTGAACATCGCCGCAGCGGTCACGAGCGCTGGGTCGACTGCGGGCACACTGCGGCGATCGATGCGCACCAGGCCGGACTCGATCTTCGGCTGCGGAAGGAACACGCTCGGACCCACGGTGCCCACCATGCGGGCCTCACCCCAGTAGGCGACCTTCACACTCACCGCCCCGTAGGCATCGTCGCCCGCCTTCGCGGCCAAGCGCTGGCCGACCTCCTTCTGCACCATCACCAGCATGCGGCCTATCTGGGGAACACCGTCAAGCAGATCGGCGACCAGCGGCGTGGCCACGTTGTAGGGCAGGTTGGCGACCAGGACGTACGGGCCGTGCTCTGGGGGGAGGAGCGCATGCCAGTCCATTGCCATGGCATCGGCATGCACCACGACAACATTGCTATGCGCACGGACGTTCTCACGGAGCTCGTCGATGAGGTGGCGGTCGATCTCCACGGCGGTGACCGCAGCTCCGGTCTCGGCGAGCGCCAGCGTCAGCGAACCGAGACCGGCGCCGATCTCGACCACGCGGTCCGTTTCGACGACATCGGCGAGACGGACGATACGCCGGACCGTGTTGGGATCGACTACGAAGTTCTGGCCGAGCGCTCGGCTGGGATGACCACCGCTGCGCTCGAAGTAGGAGGCGACGTCGGTGCGGGTGAGCAGGCGGACAGGGGCGGCGTCGGTGCTCATGCGGATGGCGCGACCACATGCGCGACCCCGTTCGGCAGACCAAAAGCCCGGGCCGTCGCCGACCACGTGGCCGCTTCCACCTCACCGACCTCCAGACCCTTCGCCGCCGCGACTGCGGCCCCGACCAGGGGCACGAATGCCGGCTGGTTCGATCGTCCCCGATGGGGCACCGGCGCGAGGTAGGGCGAGTCGGTCTCGACGAGCAGCCGATCGAGCGGCGTGATCCGCGCCGCGTCGCGCAGCGCCGTCGCAGTCTTGAACGTCACGATCCCGGAGAAGCTCAGGAAGACGCCGTCGTGGAGCGCAAGGCAGCGCTCCGCCTCGACCGGACCGCCGGAGAAGCAATGGAAGATCGTCGAGTCGGGCGTGCCCTCGGCCGCGAGGATCGCGAAGGTCTCGTCCCAGGCGTCGCGGGTATGGATCACCAGTGGCAAGCCGTGGTCGTGGGCGAGATGGATCTGCTCCGCGAACACCGCCCGCTGCGCCTCGCGTGGTGAGTGCTCATAGAAGTAGTCGAGCCCGCACTCGCCGACCCCGACGACCCGACGGCCGGCAGGATCGTGCAGCAGCGCCTGGACCCAGTGGAGGCCGTCGACCGCATCGTGGGGATGCAGGCCGGCGGTGGCCCACACATCGTCGAAGCGGGCCGCGCAGCGTATGGCCGCGAGCGACGTCGCCTCGTCGCAGCCGACAGTGACCATCCGGGCGACGCCGGCGGCGCGGGCGACCGGGACAGCGTGTTCGGCATCGACGCGCTCGTCGTGGAGATGGCAGTGCGAGTCGGCCCAAGGCATCGGCCCATGTTGGCCGACGTCGACCGTGCTAGCTGACTGCTTGCAAGAGCTAGCGTCGGTGTCATGCGCGCCGTTCCCCCCGCCTTCGTCCCGCCCGCCCGCATCATCCGCGTCCCCGGACGGGGCGAGATCTTCGTCCGCACCCACCTCACCGGTCGCACCGACACACCGGTCGTCCTCCTCCTCCACGGATGGACCGCATCGGCCGACCTGCAGTTCGTCACCGCCTACGAAGAACTGGCCCAGCAGTACGACTTCATCGCCGTCGACCACCGCGGGCATGGGCGCGGCATCCGGACCGAGGAACCCTTCACCCTCGAAGATGTTGCCGACGACGCGGCCGGGGTCGTCGAGGCGTTGGGTGTCGGCCCGGTCGTGGCTGTCGGCTACTCGATGGGCGGGCCCGTGGCAATGCTCCTTCGCCACCGACATCCTGACCTCGTGCAGGGCCTGGTGCTCGGGGCGACGGCGATGGAATGGAAGGCCAGCCGCATCGACCGCGCCCGCTGGCACGGCCTGCCGTTCACCGAATCGTTCCTCCGGTCTCGCCTCGGCGCCAGGATCCTGCGCTGGTCGCTGGCTCGAACAGCCCGCAGGGTTCCGGAGGTCGCGCCCATCATGCCGTGGCTTTCGGCGGAGATGCGGCGCAACGACGCCCGCTCGCTCACCGAGGCCGGCCATGCTCTCTCGGCGTACGACGCGCGCCCCTGGGCCGCAGCAATCGGCGTCCCCACCACGGTGCTGGTGACGACGAAGGACCGGCTCGTCGATCCGGCGAAGCAGCGAGCCCTGGCCGTCGCCACCAATGCTGAAGTCGTGGAGGCCGAGGCCGACCATCTGTTCTCGATCCTCGATCCGTCGAAGTTCAGCCGCGGCATCCGCACCTCGGTCGACAACACGGTCGCCCGGCTGGCGTCCTCGGCACCGAGATTGCCGACATGGTCGGCCACCGACCATGCTGTCGAAGTGGACGGAACGGTCACGGCGGAATCGCTACTTGCGCGGGAAGAGCGCGTCGCCCTTCACCACGGGTAGCCCTCCCGGATAGCCGCCCCATGCCACCGCGTCAGGCACGCGCTGGTCGGACACGGCACCGGGCAAACCGAGTCGCGACCACAGTTCCTGGCAGATCGTCGGCATCGCCACGCTCGCCAAGATGGCCACGATCCGCAGCACCTCGAGCGAGTCGCCCAATACCGCGTCGACCTCCGGGCCCGGCTCCATCTTCCACGGCTGGTTCGCCTCGAGGTAGGCGTTCGTCTCCCGGATCAGGCGCCACGTCGCCTCCAGCGCCTCGGCCGGGGCGATGCGCGACCACGCGTCGCAGACGTCGGCCACGACCACCGCAGCGACCGCCGCGAGCGGAGAGTCGGACCGCGGCGCAGGCCCGATGCCGCCGCACTTCTTGCCCACCACCGTCGCGACGCGAGCCGCGAGGTTACCGAAGTTGTTGGCCAGGTCGGAGTTGAAGCGCGCCACCACACCTTCGTGGCTGAACTCGCCGTCATTGCCGAGCGGCACCTCACGCAGCAGGTGATAACGGACCGCGTCGACACCGAACTCGTCGGCTAAATCGCCGGGATAGATCTGCGCGAACCCGGTCTTCGAGAGCTTCTCGCCACCGATGAGCAAGAAACCGTGGACGGCGATCTTGGGCGGTTCGATCCCGGCGGCCATCAACATGGCCGGCCAATAGACGCAGTGGAATCGGAGGATGTCCTTGCCGACGATGTGGCGCACGTGCGGCCACCAGGCGGCGAAGCGATCGGGATCGCTCACGAGTCCGATCGCTGTCGCATAGTTGGTGAGTGCGTCGAACCACACGTACGTGACGTGCGACGGGTCCCAGGGGATGGGGATGCCCCAGGCGAGCGACGTGCGG
Organism: Acidimicrobiia bacterium; assembly: GCA_043739745.1. GTDB lineage: Bacteria > Actinomycetota > Acidimicrobiia > Acidimicrobiales > JANYDT01 > JAYUDQ01. Next base: position 22,881 of record JAYUDQ010000596.1, read on the forward strand.
GAGATCGAGAAGTCCTGCAGACCTCCGCGGATGAAACCCAGCACCTCGTTGCGCTTCGTCGACGGGATGACCGCGTCGGGCACGGCGTCGAGCCACGCGAGGAGCCGGTCCTCGAATGCCGAGAGCTTGAAGAAGTAGTTCTCCTCGGCCATGTGCGACACAGGCCGCTTGTGGATCGGGCAGCACTCGTCCTGTGCGGCCGCGTTCACGATCAGCTCGTCGGCCTTGTAGTAGGCCTCGCAGCTGACGCAGTAGAGCCCCTCGTACGAGCCCTTCTCGACGTAGCCGTTGTCGTAGACCTTCTGCAGCAGCCACTGGACCGCTTCGTAGTGGCGGGGCTCGGTGGTGCGGATGAAGTCGTCGTTCGAAATGTCGAGCAGCGTGTTGGCCGCTTTGAACTGCTCGCTGATCCGATCCGCCCACTGGATCGGCGTGAGGCCTTCCGCCTCCGCCGCGAGCTGGATCTTGAGACCGTGCTCATCGGTGCCGGTGAGGAAGAACACGTCGTCGCCGAGCATGCGGTGCCACCGGGCCAACGCATCGGCGTTGACCGTTGTGTAGGCGTGCCCGACGTGGGGGATCGCGTTCACGTAGTAGATCGGTGTCGTCACGAAGAGTCGGCCCACGAGTCGTACGTTAGAGCCGTGGCCCGCGACGCCGAAGATGATTCCGCCAACGAAGGCGCAGCCGGCATCGCCCGGCGCATCGACCATCTGGGTCGCATCGTGTTGCCGAAGCAGTACCGAAAGGTGTTCGGCATCTGCGACGGCGACCTGCTCGACATGACCCTCGATGGCGACTCGATCCGGGTCCGCAAGCTCGAACGCTCCTGCGTGTTCTGCGCATCGCAGGACCAGTTGGCGGTGTTCCGGGGGAAGCTCGTGTGCGCACCGTGCACGGCTGCGCTCCGGGCGGGGCCGTGACCACCGAGTCGGCGGCGTTCAGCCCTTTCGATGAGATGCCGATACATGCGGCGATGCAGACGGCGGACCACGGGGAGGCGACGTCTACGACCGAGATCCCCAGCTGGATGCCACCCATGCCCCAGCCGCCCGGTCAGGACACGCGCACGAGCCCTGACCCAGCACCCGCTGTCCACGACGCCGAACCGCTGCAGAACCCCGGCCCCCGGGCGTTTCGCTGGGGCGTCGCGGCCATCGCTGCGGTGCTCGCACTCACCGAGGCACTGAGCCGGCTGTTCGTCTGGATCGGCCACAGCTTCCGTTCCGGGACGGCGCCCGCGTTCCTCACCGGAGCGGCACTGCTCCTGCTCACCCCGGCACTGATCTTCGCCGCCGTACGCGTCT
>JAYUDQ010000597.1:0-4080 GCA_043739745.1 Acidimicrobiia bacterium
TATGCGCGCTTGCCAATCGCTCAACATACAGATCTTGATAGTCGGCCGACGCATTTGTCACCGCCCATGCCACATGCTTGGTTTGCGCGAAGTGGGGCACCCCAGGCACACCGGGGAACGAGAACCCCACAGCGTCGATGCCGGCGTCATCGCAGCGCAGGCCGATCTGGAAGTAGACGTTCGGGCTTTCGAACGGACGGTGCGGATCACCGGCGACGAGAGGTCGGCCCGATCGCGTCCGCGACCCGGCGACCACCCATGCGTTCGAACCGCTCATCTGCAGGCCGAGGGGCTCCAGCTCGCCCAGCGCCTCGAGCCCCGGACCGAACAGCCCCGCCTCGACCAGCACCCCCGTCGCCGCGTGTACCCCCGAGGGCACAATCACCGGCACGTCAGCGCCGAGGCCTTCTCGTCTGAACTTCGGCAGTGCCCCGGGGCCAAGGGCTGCGAGCACCCGTGCATTCCAGAGTTTCGTCTGCCATGTGGAGAACGTGACGTGGCGCACAACGAACGTCGAGACGCACTCCCATGCCTCGAAGGGCGCTGGACGAAGGCCTTCGATCTCCGGATTCGCCCCAAGCCACACGTTCACGCCGTGGGCGTGCGCCTCGCAAATGCGCTTGGTCTCGTCGTTGAGACGTTCGTAGCCCGAACGCGCATGATCGGCCAGTCGGGCCCGGCGGGCGAACGCATCGGCCACGGCATGGCCGGCGTGGCCCGTTACCTCGGCCAGCGTGCCCATGGCCCTGCGCCGATCTACTTCGAGCTGCCACAGCCGGTTCTGCGCGGTGGCATAGCCCTGGCCCTCGAACAGGTCATCGACGGTGTCGCCGGACACGTGCGGGATGCCGTAGTCGTCACGACAGATGCGGTAGCTCACGCGCGCCAGCATCTCATCACGCCCGCCGCGACCGCGGGCGCGGTCCGCTAGAACGACCGGCGATGACCAACGAATCGGCAGGTCCGGACCTGGAATACGACCTCGACGCGCTGTACCGACTGGTGCCCGGCGAGTTCACCGCGGCTCGAAACAATCTGGTCAAACTCCTGCGCAAGCACAAGCACAAGGACGACGCGGCCCGCATCGCGAAATTGGCCAAGCCGACAGCCGGCGCCTGGGCACTGAACCAGGTCGCCCGCGCTCGGCCCGATCTCATCGATTCCCTCCTGCGCAATGGAGAGCAACTCCGGCAGATCCAGGATCGTGTGATGCGTGGCGAGGCTGAGGCCCCGCTGCTGCTGCTTGCCTCGGAGGAGCGGCGGGCGGCGGTGCGCGCGGTGGTGCAGGCGATCGGCGACACGCCGGGGGCGGGCGAGGCGCGCCGGAACGACGAGTTGGTCAGGACACTGGAGGCGGCGTCGGTCGACGACCGGCTGGCAACGTCGCTGAGGCTGGGACGCTTCAGCTCGGTCGTACTGGAGGGTGTGGGTTTCGATGGTCAGCTGGTCGGCGCCGACCCGTTGCCGCGGCACCTGACCGTCGTCCCGCCGCGATCCGACGAGGGTGCGCGACCGGCAACGGACGCCGCAGCCGAACACGCTGCAGCAAAAAGGGCCGCGGCCGAACACGCCGCCGCTCAACGCGAACGCGCCCGACGGAGAGAGCTCGCGACGACGGCCGAGGCCGACGCCCGCCAAGCAGAAGCGGCTGCCACGGCGGCCGTCGCCCTGGCCCGCGAAGCACGCGCCGCAACCGAATGCGCCCTCGCCGAAGCCGAAGCAGTGCTCGCGGCACTCAGGGCCGACCTCGACGCAGCACGAGTGATCGAGCAGACCGCCGATTGTCGATACACCCACGCAGCGACGGCACTCGAATCGGCATCGGCGGCTCTGACAATTGCAATCTCCGTCGACGAGACTGCCACTGACCCCATCGCCCCGGGCCGATGACGGCGCATCTCGACGTGCCCCTCCCAATCGTCGAGCGCATCCGGTCGATCTGCCTGGGAGGAAGTCGGGTAGCTCCTACCGAGGGTTGCTGCACGATGGAACCGAAGGCGCTGGCGAAGCTGGTCGCACCGCCAACCGCAATAAGACTATGCATCCCGAAATCGAGGTTTGCTCCGCAACACCAACGTGCCGACCACAGCTGCGATCAGCGATGCGGCGACGATGCCGAGCTTCGCGTCGGCCTCGACCGCAGGGTCGGTGAAGGCCAGACCGGCCACGAACATCGAGACCGTGAAGCCGATACCCGCGAGTGCGGCCGCGCCGACCAGAGTCCGCCAGGTGACACCTTCCGGCAGCGAAGCGACGCCCGTGCGGACTGCGATCCAGCTCGCAAGCGAAACCCCGATCGTCTTGCCCACAACGAGTCCGACGATGACTCCGAGCGTGACCGAGGACGTGGACGCTCGCCGCAGGCTCGCAACGTCGACCGAGATGCCGGCATTGGCGAGTGCAAAGAGCGGCACGATGACGTAGCTCGTCCACGGCTGGAGGCGATGCTCGAGCCACTCGACCACCGAGACGGATTGCCGCGCCAATCGAGACGTCTCCTCGGCCGCTTCGAACGTCGAAATGTCGCCGAGCGCAGCCTCGTCGACGAACTCGGCGATCACGATCGGCTTCGTCGGCGCAAGCAAACCGAGTACGACCCCGGCGATGGTTGCGTGAATGCCCGCTTCATGGGTGGCGAGCCACAGCGCGGCCCCGAGCACGACATACGCGCCAACGTGGTGCACACCGAACCATTTCGCAGCGACAACCAGCCCGACGAGGGCCGCTGCCAACGCGAGCATCCGACCGTCGATGCCATTCGAATAGAACACCGCGATCACGATGATCGCCCCGATGTCGTCCACGATGGCGAGGGCGAGGAGGAACAGCTTCAGCGACGGGTGCGCACGCGAGCCCAGGAGGGCAAGTACGCCGAGGGCCATCGCGATGTCCGTTGCCATCGGGATGCCCCACCCGTGGCCGCCTGCACCCCCACGGTTGAAGGCGGCGAACAGCATCGCCGGGACGATCATCCCGCCGAGCGCGGCGAAAGCCGGCAGCGCCGCCCGGCGAGGGTCCTTCAGCTCGCCCTCAGCCAGCTCACGTTTGATCTCGAGCCCGACCACGAAGAAGAACAGGGTCATGAGGCCGTCGTTCACCCAGTGCCGAAGGTCGAGGGCGAGCACTCGACCGGCGAGGCGCACATCCAGGTGGGATGTCCAAAGCCTTTCGTAAGCCCCCTTCCACGGCGAGTTTGCCCAAACCAGGGCTACGCCGGCGGCGAGGACAAGCAGGATGCCGCTCGCGGCCTGGGTGGCGAGGAAGTCGCGCAGCGGACGGATGACGCGGCGCGCCGGCGTGCTGTGCGATCGATTTGCGTGCAAAGGACCCCGGGGTCGCGCGAGACGGGCTTGGTCAAATCGGACAGTAGCGGCGAGCATGGCCGAATGAGCCAGGAAACTTCGGACGATGCGATGCGGACCATCAGGATGGCGGGCGACGGTATCTCGCTTACTGCCGATGTGTACGGCGACCCCGCAGCATCGCCGGTCATGCTGCTGCACGGCGGCGGGCAGACCCGTCATGCGTGGGGAAAAGCCGCTGAGGTCCTGGCTGCCACCGGCCGGTACGCGATCTCGCTCGACCAGCGAGGACACGGCGACAGCGACTGGGCGCCCGACGGCGACTATGCGATCACGGGATTCGCGGGCGACGCTCGCGCCGTGGCCTGGTCGCTTCCGCGCCTGCCGGTTCTCGTCGGCGCGTCACTCGGCGGGCTTGCGTCACTTGTCGCCATCGGGGAGTCGGACCGCCCGGTGGCGACTGCGCTCGTGCTCGTCGACGTCACACCGAAGGTCGACCCCGAAGGATCGGCCCGCATCCGCGGGTTCATGCGCGAGGGGATCGGCGGCTTCGACCGGCTCGAGGATGCAGCCGATGCCATCGCCGCGTACATCCCGAATCGGACCCGTCCGAAGGACCTGAGCGGACTCCGCAAGAACCTGCGTGAGCGCGACGACGGCCGCTGGTACTGGCACTGGGATCCACTATTCATCCAACGCCGCGACGGCATCGACGGCCAGGAGGGCCTCGTTCCCCACGAGCGGATGGTCGCCGCCGCCGCCCGCGTGACAGTACCGA
>JAYUDQ010000598.1:0-4074 GCA_043739745.1 Acidimicrobiia bacterium
TCGCCGTCGTCGACCGCCTCACGGATGACCCGCTTCATGTCGTACGGGCGGTTCGGGCTCTCGGGCATGATCTCGGCCATCGCCGTGCACAGTCGTTCGGGATCGTCGGTGGTGACACTGTGGGGAGGGCTCTCGAGGTTGTTCGAGGGCAGGAACGAGAGCAAGAAGCGGACATCCTCGAGGCACGCCTTCTCGTCCGGCGACACGAATGTGGCCACGCCCGACTTCGACGCATGCGTAGAGGCCCCACCCAATTCTTCGAGCGTCACGTCCTCACCGGTGACGGTCTTCACCACGTCGGGTCCGGTGATGAACATGTGGCTCGTCTTGTCGACCATGAAGATGAAATCGGTCATCGCCGGCGAGTAGACCGCGCCGCCGGCGCACGGCCCGAGGATCACGCTGATCTGGGGGATGACACCCGAGGACTTCACGTTCCGGTAGAAGATCTGTCCGTAGCTGGCGAGCGAGACGACACCCTCCTGGATACGTGCGCCGCCGGAGTCGTTGAGGCCGATCACCGGAACCCCGACCGAAGTCGCGAGGTCCATCACCTTGGTGATCTTCTCCGCGAACACTTCCCCGAGCGCCCCGCCGAACACCGTGAAGTCCTGTGCGAACAGCATCACTTTCCGGCCATCGATATGGGCCCAGCCGGTGACAACACCGTCGGTGTAGGGCCGCTCGGCCTCGATGCCCATCCCGTGGGCGCGGTGGCGGGCCAACATGTCGAGCTCGACGAAGGTCCCGGGATCGACGAGGAACTCGATGCGCTCGCGGGCGGTCATCTTCCCCTTCGCGTGCTGACGCTCGACGGAGCGATCGGAGCCGGCGTGGTATGCCTGCTGCTTGCGCTCCTCGAGCTGGGCGAGGCGTTCCTTCAGGGAGTGGTCCATAGCGGCGGTCAGGCTACCGGGGCGCCGACCACCGAGGCCAAGCCCGCCCGGAGACCGAACCCGTCCTACCGATGTGGCAATAGGCCGACGTAGACCACGGTCACCGTCTCCGGGAGGTCTTGTCCATCCCACACGATCAGGTAGTCATCGTCTCGGTCCCGAATCCCAACGCCCCACAAACCGTTCGAGAAGCGGATCCTGATTGAGCTTGATGCACGGCGCCGAATGAGCCTCGGACGCATCGGTCGGGTCGAACACACCCGCTACCTGGCCAGCGAGCAGCCTGACGGAACCGTCATCCTTACGCCTGCAGTGGTCATGAGCGAAGCCGAAGCACGCATCCTCTCCGACCCTGCCCTCGCGGCAAGCATCCAGGCCCGCCGCAATGGAACAAAGGTTCTGCGACCGGTACCGACGGTCGCAGAAGCGGGACCCATCCTCGGATAGAGGATCGGGGTCGCGAAAGAGGCGATCGTCAGGCCCGGCGGCGCGCCAGCGTGTTGGCCCGGACTGCGAGACCCGGCGACTCCAGCTGGTCGGCGATCGCTTCGAACGCCTCGGTCGGGCCGGCCCAGCGCAGCGATTCGACGCCGCCGTCGAGGGTGATCGCATCTCTGCGCACGGTCGCGATCGTGCGGAACAGCAGCGCGTCGGACAGGTTGGCCACGAGTGTGGCGCACAGCTTCGGTGCTCCGCGAAGGCCGGGGACGTCCCACTGGCCCGGGTTCAGCGGAATCTGCTCGAGCGAGCCATAGCGGGCCAGCACCGCAGCGGTCGACTTCGCCCCCCAGCCGGGAAGGCCGGGGAAGCCATCGGCGGTGTCGCCGACGAGGCCGAGATAGTCAGGAATGGCAGCCGGTGGGACCCCGAACTTCTCGATCACACCGGCGTAGTCGATGAGCTTGCGCATCCGGCGGTCGAACTGGACCACCCGACCGTCCTGCTGCACGCACTGCCCGAGATCCTTGTCCGGCGTCAGCAGCACGACCTGTTCGACTGCGGGGTCGGCGGACGCGATCGAGGCCGCTGCGGCCATCGCATCGTCGGCCTCGAACTCGACCATCGGCCAGACGACGACGCCCATGGCCTCGAGGGCGAGCTCGAGGGGATGGAACTGGGCGAACAGCAGCGGATCGATGCCCGCACCGGTCTTGTACCCCGCGTACAGATCGTTGCGGAACGACTCGATGATGTGGTCGGTGGCCACGCCCAGATGCGTGACGTCGCGCTCGCTGAGCAGGTTCAGCACCGACTCGAGCACACCGCGAATGGCCGCCACCTCGTGGCCATCGACAGTGATGTGCGACGGGACGGCGAAGTAGTGGCGGAACAGCTCGTACGTGCCATCGAGGACGTGGACCTTCATCTCAGCGCCTGCGATCGCCGCCGTGGCGGCTGCGGTGGTCGAGTGCCGACAAGAGCGCAAGCACCACGTACACCGTGGCGAGGATGGCGCCGACGTAGCCGAAGCCGGCCGGCGTGAAGGGGATCAGCACAACGCTGATCACGGCCGCCCCAAGGAAGAACACTGCCCGTCGATCCATTGCGAGACCTCCTCAGTCCATTCGTTCGATGCGGCACGGCATACAGGTCAACGGCATACAGGTCGACGGCATACAGCTCAACTCAACAGCGAGACGGCGCCATAGGTCAGTGCGGCGACGATCGCCGCGCCGGGAATGGTGAGCACCCACGCCCAGACGACCTGCCGCGCAATCCCCCAACGGACGGCCGACAGCCGGTTCGCCGACCCGACGCCGACGATGGCACCGGTGATGGTGTGGGTGGTCGACACGGGGATGCCCTTCGAGGAGGTGAAGAACAGCACGGCGGCGGCGGCCGATTCGGCACACACACCACCCATCGGTTGCAGCCGGGTCAGCTTGCTTCCCATGGTCTTCACGATCTTCCAGCCGCCGAACATCGTGCCGAGGGCGATCGCAGTATGCGCGCATAGCACCACCCAGAGGGGCACGTCGGCTTTCGGCCCGACCTTCCCCGTCGCGATCAGCAGGGCGAGGATGATGCCCATCGTCTTCTGCGCATCGTTGGCGCCGTGCCCGAGGCTGAATGCCGCAGCCGAGAAGAGCTGCGCTGTGCGGAAGAAGCGGTTCACCTTGTGCGGCTTGCGGGAGCGGTGGACCGCCCACGACACGATCACAAAGAGGCTGAAGGCGAGGGCGAGCCCGATGAGCGGCGAGTAGAAGATGAACACGCCGGTCTTGCGGAGGCCTTCGAGGATGACCACGTGGCCGCCCGCCTTGGCCATCCCGGCGCCGATGATCCCTCCGACCAGCGCGTGGCTCGACGACGACGGGAGGCCGAGCCATGCAGTCAGCACGTTCCAGAAGATGGCACCGACGAGTCCGGCGAACACGACGCCGATCGAGAGGATGCCGGGCCGGACGACGCCCTTCGCAATGGTGGCGGCGACGTGCGTCCCGAACACGGCGAACGCGACGAAGTTGAAGAACGCAGCCCAGACCACGGCATGCGCCGGCCGCAGGACCCGAGTGGCGACGACCGTAGCGATCGAGTTGGCAGCGTCGTGGAAGCCGTTGACGAAGTCGAACGCAAGAGCGATCGCGATCACGATGTACAGCAGGAAGTTCTGCATCGCGCAGGACGGTACCTAGGCGTGCTTCAAGGCAATCGTCGAGATCATGTCGGAAGTGCGCTCGAACCGGTTGAGCGTCTTCTCCATGTTCTCGACGATGTCCATCCACTTGAGAACCGTGAACGCGTCGTAGTGACCGGAGAACAGCCGGGCCGTGGTCTCCCGATGCAGCGCGTCTCCCTGGCTCTCCAAGTCGTCGATCTCGTCGAGCTCGGGCCGCAGGTCGCGCAGCTTCGGGAGTTTGAGGAAGAGCCGGACGGTCGCGTCCGCGGCATCGACGATGAGGTCGGCCATCTCGCGCACGCCCCGGATGGGCTCGGCGACGTGGTGGAGGCGGACGAGGTCGGCGGCCGAACGCATGTCGTCGACGGCGTCGTCGAGCTTGTCGGTGAAGGCCTGGATGTCCTCACGATCGAACGGCGTGATGATGGCCGTGTCGAGGCGGCCGAAGATGGCCCGGGTGATCTGATCACCCTTGCGCTCGTACTCGACCACTTGGTCGACCAGCGCGGCCGACGCCGGGAGGCCGTTGAGTACATCGCGCAGCACCCGGGCCGCGGC
>JAYUDQ010000599.1:0-10185 GCA_043739745.1 Acidimicrobiia bacterium
ATCGTGAACGAGCAGCGCAAGAAATTGTCGAAGCGGCGGGACAAGGTGGCCGTGGAGGACTACGAGCTGATGGGCGTGCTGCCCGAGGCGATGCGCAACTACCTCTGCCTGCTCGGCTGGTCAGCCACGGAAGATCGCGAGATCCTAAGTGTGCAGACGATGATCGACGAGTTCCGACTCGAGGACGTGAACCTCTCGCCTGCGTTCTTCGACATCGTCAAGCTCGCTGCATTCAACGGTGAGTACATCCGGGCGCTGCCCGTCGACGAGTTCATCAGCCGTTTCGAGGCGTGGTTCGACGCGCTGTCGCAGGTCCGCGAGCCGTGGGAGACGTTCGGCAGAGCGGACCTCCCGGTCGACCGTATCGGCGACGGACGCCAGCAACCTCCGAAGCTTCCATTTCCTAAGAGTGCCTACGACCCGGTGCGCTTCGCCAAGATTGCGCCACTGGTCCAGGAGCGAGCCCGCTTGCTGAGCGACATCCTGCCGATGCTCGATTTCCTGTTCCTCGACGAGGTCCCGTTCGATCAGCCGAGCTGGGACAAGTCGATGACCGGCCCGTCCGCCGCACCGATGCTGGAAGGGCTCCTGGCTCTCGGCACGGACGTGCCCTGGACGGCGGACGATCTGAAGGGCGCGGTCGAACGCCTGGGTGAGGCCAATGGGCTCAAGCTCGGGAAGGCGCAGGCGCCGATCCGCGTCGCGGTGATGGGGCGTACCGTTGGCCTGCCGCTGTTCGAAGCGCTGGAGCAGCTCGGCCGGGAGGAAACGCTGCGGCGCGTAGGGGAGGCCAGCGCCAAGGTGGTGACCTGAGCAGTGTTCGCGCTTCGCCGAATCACCCGCCTGCCCGGGCTCGGCTTCCTCAGCCCGATGCGTCTGTTGCGTCGCCTCGCAATGCTGCTCGTGATCGGTTATGTCGCTGCGACGTTTGCGGGCGTGTGGTTGGCGTCGAAACGGGACGCCGGCGACCGGCCCGCGCAGGCCATCATCGTGCTTGGTGCTGCGCAGTACAACGGTCGGCCCTCTCCGGCGCTGAAGGGCCGTCTCGACCATGCGCTGGCGTTGTACGAACAAGGCATGGCGCCGCTCATCGTCGTCACCGGAGGCCGGCAGAGTGGCGACCGCACCACCGAGGCGAGCGCTGGTGCGACGTATCTGATCGCCCATGGCGTGCCAGATGGACGGATCGAGCGCGAGGTCCAGGGCACCGACACGTACCTGTCGCTCGCCGCGACCGCGAGGTTCCTCAAGAAGCGCGACGTGCGCGACGTGATATTGGTGTCCGACAGCTACCACTCGGCCAGGGTCCAGGCCATCGCGGAAGAGGTCGGCTTTCAGGCCCGCACGTCACCGGTGCCAGGGACTGCTCGACTGAATCGGCTGGCGCGGGAGACCGCAGCGATGGCGGTCGGGCGGATCGTGTCGTTCCGACGGCTGTCGGCATGGACCGACGGCTGACCCCGTGTGCACGGTCTGGGGCGTGAAGTGCGTGCGGAGACCCCGGTTGCCTCCGCTACACTCGCTGAGCCCTTTGGGGAATGGTGTAAATGGCAACACAACAGGTTCTGGTCCTGTTATTCAGGGTTCGAGTCCTTGTTCCCCAACTCGTGAGTATCGCAACACCGCAACACGCAACGAAGTCATCGGCACCCGCCGCAAGGCGGGTGCTCTTGGCCCCATCGTCTAGAGGCCTAGGACATCACCCTCTCAAGGTGGAGGCACGGGTTCGAATCCCGTTGGGGCTGCAAACATAATCCCTGGTCAGGGCAGGTTTCTCGGCTCTGATCTTCCTTCCTGAAACCCGATTGCCAATCTGTTGCCAATCCAGGAAGGAAGAATCGGCATGCGGGGATTTATTCGGCGTCGTGGTGACGCTTGGGAGCTTCGGGTCTTTCTCGGGGTCGACGCGGTCACTGGCCGCAAGCGGTACGTGAACAAGACGGTCCATGGCGGGCGCCGCGAGGCGGACCGGGAACTGAACCGGTTGGTGGCCGACGCGGAGGCCGGACGGTTGGCCAACACGCATGCAACAGTCCGCGAGCTGTTGGAGCGCTGGTTTGCCATGGCTCGCCCGGACTTCTCGCCGAAGACGGTGTTGGAGACCCGCGGGCTGATGGACCGCGAGCTGCTACCCGGGCTGGGTCACGTGAAGCTGTCGAAGCTGCGCGCTGAGGACATCGACGCGTTCTACGCCCGCATGCGCGCCGTGGGTGGCGGCCGGCGGGGGAACGGGTTGTCGCCGGGGACGATCAAGCGGGCGCATGGCATCTTGCGCCGAGCGCTGCAACAAGGCGTCCGGTGGGGTTGGCTGGGGGTGAACCCGGCCGTGGGAGCGACCCCGCCGCGGGTGCTGCCGAGTGAGCTTCGTCCGCCGACGCCGGCCGAGCTGAACCGGCTGTTGGACACGGCGGAACGCAAGAACCCGGAGTTCGCCACGTTTGTGACGTTGTCGGCAACGAGTGGCGCGCGTCGCAGCGAACTGCTGGCGTTGCGGTGGCCAGACGTGGATCTCGACCACGCCACTCTCACGACCACGCCCGGCGTAGCTCGACGCCGCGGGCACGTCAACGCACGATGACCTGTTCATGTTCGAAGTCGTTCGCTGTCTCAGCGCAGGCAGTGTCAGGGTGGCGCGTTTGTGAGGATCGACAGCAGGTCTTGGGTGTCGGCGAGGAGGCGGATGATGTCGAGGTGCGTGTCGGTTTCGAGGTAGTACCAGCGGACCGGGAAGCCTGGGACGGGCCAGTCGCGTAGGTCAGGGACGCCGCAGAGTTCACCGATGCGTGGTGACCCGATCCCGGGCATGCGTTGGATGGGTCGTAGCGCGGCGAGCGCAGCGTCGAAGAACCGTTCGCCGAGGGCCGGGCTGCTGTTCTTGTTGTAGTAGCGGGTGCGGGTGACGAGGTCGTTCTCGGCGAGCGGGCGGAGGTGGGCTTGTTTCAATCCGAGTCGCCCAGGGCGCGGGCGCGAAGTTCTGCTCGGGTGGCGCGGGTGAGGGGCCGGGCGGGCCCGGATTTGAGGCCGTCGGTGATCAGGTCTCGGAGGTGCTGGCGGGCTTGGTCTTGTTGGTCGCGGCGGATGAGCTCGCGGAGGTATTCGCTGGTGTTGCCGTAGTCGCCGGTACGGACCCGTGCGTCGATGTAGTCGCGCAGTGATTCGGGGAGGGCGAAGCTCATCGTGTTCCCACTCATTCCTTCATCGTGCCGTTGCTATGAACTGTTGTCAACCGCCTCCAGCTTTCCGGGACGTGTTCGACGAGGCGTCCTGCCAATCTGTTTGCCAATCCAATGTCGCCGAACTCAGCAACACTGGGCACTACCGTGCAATACGGGAAGGTACGATGACCTGGTCAAACCGTGACAGGACGACACTTGGTAACAGGTAGTGGACGGGTTGTTTCTCGCTCTCAAGGTGGAGGCACGGGTTCGAATCCCGTTGGGGCTGCAACGCATTTCAGCAGATCAGAGATGGTCTTTGACTGACTACGGTAGTGTGGTTCGTACATGATGTACAGCAGGATTGCAGCGAAGGGCCTGAAATCCTACGCTGTAAAGTTAACCGAGACTGGCTATTTCCAGGCGCGGTCTCCGAGACCTCCAGAGTCCCTGGCAACTGCCCTCCAGTTTCCTGAGCGAACGCCTTCCACGCCCTCAGCGCAACCGCGTCAGTGGATGCAACTGATCGACCCGGCCGGTTCCGAGGGCTTCTGGCTGGCATGATGACCGGGTGGCAAAGCGGACCTCTTCCATTCTCGAGCGTCCCGTTTACGGGATCGCTGAGGCCGCGGGTCTGCTTGGTCTGCGGAGTGATCGAACACGCGCCTGGCTGGATGGCTACGAGCGCAACAGCGTCCGTTACGCGCCGGTGATCCGTGAGGAGTCAACGGGAGCGGACATTGTGACGTGGGGTGAGTTCGTCGAACTCGGCTATCTCCGCGAGTACCGGCGTTCTGGCGTCCCGCTACAGCGCCTGCGTCCGGTGATTGATGAGCTTCGACACGCCTTCGACACGCCATACCCGCTCGCGACGGCGAGGCCGTTCGTACTCGATCGCGAGCTGGTCTTGGAGGTGCAGGAACGCAACGACCTGCCGTCGGCGATCGCGATCGTGATCCGGTCCGGCCAGCAGGTGATGTTGACCGATGTAGCGAGCCGCTTCGTTCGCAAAGCGGTGTTCGACCCTTCGGGAACCCAAGATGTCACTCGGTTGTATCCAGCAGGACCGGCCTCGCCTGTCGTGATCGATCCCCGAGTGCGATTCGGTCGTCCGAACGTGAGCGGCGTCGCGACGGAACGCCTTTGGGAGCTGTTCGACGCGGGCGAGACGGTGGAGCAGATCGCGTCGGGTTACGACCTCGCGGGTGAGGACGTTCGAGCGGCGATCGGCTACGAGGAGCAGCTGCGGTCCTTGGTGGCGTAGCGGTCGTGTCCGTCAGGTTCTTTGTCGACGAGAACGACCTGGCGCTCGGGAAAGCGCTTGGAGCGATCCACGGCAGCGTGGTCTACCCCGGTCATGAAGATCTCCCCGAGGTCCCGCGACGAACTCTCGACGAGGTGTGGTTGCCGCTCATCGGCTCGTCCGGCCTGATCGTCATCACGCGAGACCAACGGATCCGATACCGACCGGTCGAGAAACAGCTCTGGGTAGCGCATCGGGTTCGCGGGTTCGTGCTCACCGGACGACGAAGCCAATCGACCGTGGACAGCCTCGAGGTCATCGCCGAGCACTGGGCCGCGATGGGAAAGTTGATCGAGGCTCAAGCCGAGGGTCCGTGGATGTTCGCCGTCACCAGCGACGGTCTGCGTGCCATTGACCTTTGACGGAGAGAGTGGCCATCTGCGCTACTCCGTGTTTCGGCCTTCGATCATGTCGAGCAGCTCCCCGTCGGAGGTCCACGATCGACGTCCCAGTTCTGCGATGACGGTCGCCTTCGCGGACGAACCAGGTCTGGTCCGGGCCGAGGGCTTTCACTTTCGCGACGCCGATGCGTCAGGGTCGTCGACAAGCGAAGCGCCGTAGGCCTGTCGACGTTGTGACCGTGTGCCAGATGCACGTCACCAGGTGTAGATGTCCATGACGAGCGCGGCGCCGGCCGCGATGGCGGCGATCTTGAGGGTCCGGTGCCCTGGTTGGTTGCGGTGCGTGGTTGCGAGGAGGATCGCGGTGGCGAACGCGAACGAGAACACGGCGGTGCCGGTGTCCTGCCATGAGATGGGGAACGGCTTGAACGCGACGTCGCCATCGATGACTCCGGCGTGGCGAATGTTGAGCATCGTGTTCCACAGCCACGTCCCGGCGCATACCCCGATAGCGGCCGCGGCGAGGGTTGGCCGATGATGCTCCCGCAGGAGCCAAAGCACGACCACGCCGACCGCGGGTCCGATGAGCGATCCGAACACGATGCTCGACCATGGCAACACCAACACACTCAGCATGCGACCACCCCGCGTCATCGTCCAGCCTGCAGTTCTCTGTAACCGTGGTTGCATGAGTGCGCTGTAGGTCGGTAGGTTGGAAGGGTGAGCGGATCGTTTGATTGGGTGCTGCTGGCCTATCGACTGCCGCGTGAGCCATCGACGCCGCGGATCACGGTGTGGCGCAAACTGAAACGCCTCGGGGTCGCGCAACTTCTCGATGGACTGGTCGCGTTGCCGGGCGACGCTCGGACCCGGGAGCAGTTGGAGTGGATCGCCGACGAGGTCAGCGCGGCCGGGGGGACTGCGACGGTGTGGACGGGCCGCCCGGCCGGAGCGAAGACGGAACGGCAGATCGCCGCCTCGATGGCAGAAGCCATCACCGCGGAGTACCAGGCGATCCTCGACGAAGCCGAAGCCGCCCAATCGGCTGACGGAGCAGAACGGCGTCGGGTTCTTGCCCGCTTACGACGCGAGGTGCAGCGGGTCGGGCTGCGCGATCACTTCCCGCCGCCGGAACGCGAAGCGGCAAGGCGTGGGATTCGTGAGCTTGCCCTGCTGGTTGAGGTGTCGCCGTGAGGTGGGCAACCCGGGCCGGCTGTCACGTCGACCGGATCGGATGTGCGTGGCTGATCGCACGCTTCATCGACTCCGACGCCGCATTCGTGTTCGTCGATGACCTCGACGACGTTCCGGCCGACGCGACGCCGTTCGACATGCGCGGCGTCGAGCTCTCCCATCACGATGGGGACTGTTCGTTCGAGACGATCTTGCGCCGCTACCAGCTCGATGACCCGGTGTTGTGGGATCTCGCTCGGGTCGTGCACGAGGCCGACCTGGCCGATGACCGTTACGAGGCACCCGAGGCGCCAGGGCTCGACATCATCTGCCGCGGCCTGTCGATGACCCACGACGACACGCAGGCCGTCTCGATCGGCGCGGCGATGTTCAACGGCCTCTACGAACATCGCCGACGCGCGCTGCTCCTCGGCCGGGAACCGGCCTGAGAGTCCTGATCAATTCAGCGTCAGCAGAACCAATCGACCGGAGATGAGCAGCAATGCAATGGGTCACTCGTGCACGGCCAAAGACCGACCGGATCGCCTGCCCGTGGCTGATCCGACGCTTCATCGATCCTGAGGCCGAGATCGTCTACGTCTCCGCATCGGACGTCCTCGGCACCGCCATTCGAGGCGGCGGGTACAGCTTCGACGCGCCCGGAGCCACGTTCACTCATGACGGTCATAAGTGCACGTTCGAAGTGCTGATCGACCGCTACCACCTCTACCTGAACCCGGCCTTGGTCCGTCTCGCTCGCATCGTCCACGCCGCCGACATCGATTCCGACCTTCACACCGACGCTGCCGGTCCTGGGCTGTTGGCCATCGGCATCGGTGGTCTCGATGTCGAACCCGACGACGATCGCCTTTTGGCGCGCGGGTCGTTCGTCTACGACGCCCTCTACGCCTGGTGCCAACGAGACACCCGATGAATAGACAGGAACATACGGGTTCGCAGACGCGTGATGTGGTTCCGTTCCGCTTCGCGACCCGGGCCTGGTTCGCCATTTCGCTTCGGACGTTCGGTGGCCCGGCCGGGCAGATCGCGGTGATGCACCGAGAGCTGGTCGATGAGCGTCGTTGGATCGGCGAACAGCGCTTCCTGCATGCCCTGTCGTACTGCACGCTGCTCCCGGGGCCCGAGGCACAGCAGCTGGCGATCTACCTCGGCTGGCTCCTCAACGGCACCGTTGGCGGGCTCGTCGCCGGTGTCCTGTTCGTCCTCCCCGGCTACGTAGCCCTCATGGTCTTGTCGGCGATCTACGCGCAATGGGGTGCGACCGCTTCGGTGACCGCCGTGTTCGCCGGACTTGGACCGGCCGTCCTGGCCATCGTGTCGCAGGCCGTGCACCGCATCGCCAAACGCGCGCTCAAGAACAATGCACTGGTCGGCATCGCTGTCGCCGCCTTCGTTGCGCTGTTCGCCCTGAACTTGGCGTTCCCGATCGTCGTCGCCGCGGCGGGCCTGAGCGGGTGGGTCGCGAACCGGATCCGACCCGACCTGTTCGCCGCCAAGGCATCCGCCGTCACCGACAACGCTCCTGCGCCGCTCATCGCCGACGACGCCCTTCACGGTGAACGACCCTCGCTACGACGAGCGATCCGACTGCTCGTCATCGGCGCCATCCTGTGGGCCGGACCGGTCGCCGTCGCAGCGATCGTCCTCGGACGATCCCACGCGATCGTCGACGAAGGCCTGTTCTTCTCCGGTACCGCGGTCGTCACGTTCGGCGGCGCGTACGCGGTCCTCTCGTTCGTTGCGCAACGCGCCGTGAACGTGTATCACTGGCTTCTCCCCGGCGAGATGGTCAACGGCCTGGCACTCGCGGAGACCACGCCCGGACCGCTCATCATGGTCGTGCAGTTCGTTGCGTTCCTCGGCGCCTACCGCAACCCCGGCAGCCTGAACCCATGGGTCGCGGCGCTGCTCGGATCGACCCTCGCCGTCTGGGTCACGTTCGTGCCGTGCTTCTTGTTCGTGTTCCTCGGCGCGCCACACATCGAAGGCCTGCGCCACAACAAGAAGCTGTCCGCCGCGCTCACCGGGATCACCGCAGCGGTCGTCGGCGTGATCGCCAACCTGTCGATCTACTTCTCGATCCACACCCTGTTCAGTCGTACGCACACCTACGACCACGGACCGATCCATCTGACCGCGCCCAGCTGGTCGACGATCAGCCCACGCGCCGTATCCGTGACCGTCCTCGCGTTCATCCTCGTGTTCCGCTTCAAGCTCCCGGTGCTTCGCGTGCTCGGGATCTGCGCCGTAGTCGGCGCCGGCCTCTACCTCGCCAGCAATTGACCAGTAGCCCGTAGGGCCTCGAAGAACGTCTCGGT
Organism: Acidimicrobiia bacterium; assembly: GCA_043739745.1. Taxonomy (GTDB): domain Bacteria; phylum Actinomycetota; class Acidimicrobiia; order Acidimicrobiales; family JANYDT01; genus JAYUDQ01. The sequence goes on from JAYUDQ010000599.1 coordinate 8,312, forward strand.
CTGGCGACAGCCGACGCCGAGGACGATCGCCGCGCCGATCGCGAGACCTGCGCCGACAACTGCACCCACGTTGTTCGTGCCGGTCGGGTGGAGGAGTCGGTCGACCCGTCGGACCGTCACAGATTCAGCGACGGCCAGCGCAATGCGATTCGGCCGTTGCTGGCCCCGAGTCAGGGCGACGGTGGCGATGGCGGTAGCGACAGCGGCCGGCGCAGTGGCGTGGGCTGCGTCGTCATCAGCCCATGCTTCCAGCGCTTCGTCAACGACCGGGCTGATGGGCCGCAGGATCGGGTTCGCGCACGCGGCCGTTTCGACGGCGAGCCGGTAGAGGAGGTGATGGTGTCGGAGGTGGGACTGCTCGTGTTCGATCACCGCTCGTCGCAGGTCCGGGTCGGGCAGCGCCCGGAGCAGTCCTTCGGTGAGGATGACTCGTCTCGTCGTGAGGGTTCCTTCGACGGCGAACGCGTCGACTTGATCCTCGGCGGTCACGGTGATCCCGTGATCTCGGCCGGCCGACGGCCATGAGCGCTGCGCCACCCTGAGCTCGGTGAAGCGTCGAAACCACAGATGCGCAACGCGACACATGATCAAAACGAGGCCGAGTCCGGCACACGTGCTGACGACCAGCGGCACCGGGGCGGTGCGGGCGAGCAGTCCCGGGGACCATCCGCCAGCGGTGGCTATGGGTCCGAACCGGGCCGCGCCGTACCAACCGGCGACGGCGAGCAGCCCGCTCGACGCCGCGGCGATCGTCACCGACGCCACCGTGAACACGAACGCGGCCGTCGGCGGGTTCAAACGACGAGCGACGGTCCGAGCGGTCAATGAGAACAGAGCGGACAGGCCGGCCACGATCATCAGTGCGCTCAGCATCAGTGCCTGCCTCGCCGGTCGTTGGCGGGTCGCCGCTGTCGGGCTTCGTCGAGAAGCTTGGAGAGGATGGCCGTGTCTGCCGTGTCGAGCCCGTCGACGAAGCCCTGGAGAACGGCGGACCGGTTCCCCGCTCGACCGAGGAGTCGTTTCACTTGTCCGGCGACCCAGTTCGACTCGTCACCGATCGGCGTGTACCGGTACGAACGCGCGGCCCGGACCCTGCTCACCTGACCCTTCGCATGCAAGCGATCGAGAACCTTGGCGACGGTCGTGTACGCCATGTCGCCGCCGAGACGCTCGAGGATATCGGCCGCACCCAGGTCGGCACCCTCGGCCCACAACACCCCCAGGATCTACGCTTCGAGCTCACCCGCAGCGCGACGGTCCGGTTGCGAATGCACGTTGACAGACTACGACATGTGTCGTAACCGTTGCTACGACACACGTCGTAGTAACCCGATGGAAGCGCAGACACGAAATGGCCAACCTCGATCGCACCCTCTACAAGGCGGTCAACCGCCTCGCCGACCACACCGATTGGGCGCACGGGGCGGTCCGCTTCTACGCCAAGGACGGCATTGCCGTCTTCGGCATCTTGCTGCTCGTCGGGTGGTGGATCGGGCGCATCTCTCCGGTGCCGATCGTCGGCGTGGGTAAGGCCGTATGGGCGGGTGCAGGTGCTCTCCTCGCCCTGGCCATCAACCAACCCATCGGCTCCGCCATCGGTCGTGCGCGGCCGTACACGGTCATCCCCGGGATGCACCTCCTAGTCGACAAGACGAAAGACTTCTCGTTCACCAGCGATCACGCCACCGTCGCCGGTGCCGTCGCCGCGGGACTGTTCCTCGTCAACCGGCGACTCGGCCTGGTGGCGGCCGTGGCCGCGCTCGCGATGGCGTTCGCCCGTGTCTACGTCGGTGCGCACTACCCCGGCGACGTCGCCGCGGGGCTTCTCCTCGGGGCGACGGTCACGGTCGCGTTGAGCCGACTCGGTGCGCGGG
>JAYUDQ010000600.1:0-4061 GCA_043739745.1 Acidimicrobiia bacterium
GCGATGCGACCCGTGCCTGCGCATGCAACCCGATGAACGATGTCGGAAAGCCGTGTGCGAGAGACCCGCATGCACGGTTTGATAGGGGGCCGCTGGCCAGACGGGCAACCGAACGAGACGCACGAGAAACCCCAGGGCCAGCGTGCGGTACCACCCGGCACACCGAACAACCAGCGGCCTACCTCACCCTTCTGCGCACTATACGGTGACGCTATCCAGCCCGGTAATGGAAACGGCGAGGACGCCATGCCGATGTGGCTCAAGAGACTGGTGGAATCCATACTCCTGGGTCCCGCCCCGTTGCCCGCCTTTTTTCAACGCAGCCCGAGATCTGCGTTCTTCTTCAACTATTCCTGCCCCCTTTCAGACCACGACTTTTGATCCGAGAGTCGACCGTCTTCTCAATTCCGGAGTTCTGTATTCAGGATCGTTCCCACCGTTTGCTGTGCGCGCGAGTCGCCTCAGCGTCGGTCGAATTCCGGGTCCCGACGACATGTGGACACCGTCACCTCCAACCGGATTTGCGTAGCTTCGCTGCATACGGAACGACGCGATCTATCGCAAGGTCCGTTAGCGCGCGTCCTTCCGTCCGATGAGCTGTGTTGTCGCCGTGCCGATTTGCGCCCGTCGACATCTCGTCAAGAGTGGCCGTAAACGCGGGCTCAACCGAATCTGGCAAGTCGTCGCCAATCAGCTGCAAGAGCGCACTGACGGGTACGACGATGCGACGACCGAAGCGGATCGATGGCAAGGTTCCGTCTCTGACGCACTCGTAGGCTTTGGAGCGAGAGATGCCGACGATCTCGGCGGCTTCTTCAACGGAACATGTACGCTTTTCTGGCTTCATATCAACCTGCCTGGGTAACGAGTCGTCGGACGGTCTGGATGCGGTCGAATGGGATGGGGCTGAGGGAGATGACATCGCCGGTTTTGGGTGCGACGATCCATTGGGTGGCGTTGATGGCGATGCCGACGTCGCCGTTGTCGTGGATGGGATGGAGCCGCGGTAGCAGATGATGTCGACGGCGCGGATCGGTTCTGGTCGCCGGTCGACCGCTCGTCCGTAGCTGGCTTGCGGCGCTGAGGAGTGCGAAACGTTGATGCCGATAATTTGGTATGCGCGCAGAGGTGAGTTCGGAGCAGTCGAAGACGTCAGGTCCGGAGCCGCCCCAGACGTAGGTGTGCCGAGTTGCGGGTGTGCGTAGGCAATGACGCTTGCGATGTCGGCTGGGATTTCGCCGCCGATGCCGATGGTTCCGCCGCCTCCGTTGAGGTTGCAGCCGTCCATGGACGTCGATCGGTGGCAGCGCGATGCGCGTCCGGCGGAGTTCGATGGAAGTCATCGGCCGTTGGTGGACCAGTGCCACGGTTCGGATGCCAGGTTGTAGAGCCCGTAGGTGCGGGCGTTCAGCACGAGCCACCGGTAACCGATCGTTGCCCGACTGAGTCCGTTGGTGCCGGTGGCGAAGTCGATGGCGAGTCCTTTTTCGTGCATCGAGTTCCCGGGCCGCGCGGTTGGGGGTTGGCATTCGTTGGCGGGTCGTTGGTGGATGTCGTAGTCGGTGGGTCCGCAGCGGGCTCGTCGCAGGTCGATCTGGGCTTGGGCGGATCGCCATCCGCCGCCGGTGAACTCAATCCCGTCGGCGCACGCATGCTCGAGGAGCGACTGGACTCGCGATGCGATGGATTCATCGATCGTGATTTAGCCGCTGCACGACGAGGCGACGGTGGCCGGGGTGCCGGTAACGCCGTCCGTGCCGCCGTCAGGCGCAGCGCAGGTGTTGACGCCGGTGGCGAGGTCGGCGGGGAGTCCGCCAGCGATCTGCGTGTAGATGGCAAGCCACGCGGTTTGGTATTGGCGCACGGTGAGGGTGTTGCCGTGTTCGGGGTGCGGGACACGGTCCATCCACGACGGGTCGTTCAACGCGGCCGGGTAGTACCACCCGACCGGGACCCCGGCGAGACCGAAGTGGGCGAGGAGCGGTGCCACGTGCAGGCCGGCCTCCTCGTCTTGGACAGAGGCGGGCGCGTCCGACGCGTGGGCGTAGCCGCGAAAGTCGTTCCACGTGTCGTCGGTGAATTGGTAGGCACCCGACGCCGAACCGGTGCCGGCGTGAGCGCGGTAGTCCCCGCCGGATTCTTTGGTCCGGATGGTGGCGAGCACGTTTGCCAACGTGACGGCCGGCGTGGCCGGCGCCGCAGGGGGCATCGTCGGGTCGATGGTGGTGGATGGCAGCGTCGGCCCTTCGGGCTCGGTGTCGGTACCGGCACCGGTGGGGCGCAGCGCGGCGAGGGGCGCCCAGGCCGGGTCGCTGATCGATGCCGTGGTGGCGAGGAGGGTGATGGTGGTGGTGGTGTCGAACCATTCGATGATCCTTGGGCCGAGGGCGATAGCGGCGGCGTTGAGATCGGCGGCGATGCGGGCCGGGTCACCGGGCGGAGGAGTGGCGCCGTAGGCGGCGGTCACTTGGTCGGCAGTGAATGTCACGGTGTTGGTGAGTACCCCGCAGTTGGCCTGGTCGATCTTTGCGACGGACTTCATTGCGGCGGCTAGGGCGTAGGGGATGGCTGCGAGGACGGCCAGCAGGATCATGAATGCGCCGATGACGACTCCGACGAAACGTTTCATGGTTGGGTGAGGCCGGCGTCGATGACGGACCACATGCCGGTGGTCGGGTTTTGGGTGAGTTCGACGGTGTAGGGCAGGGCAGTGAGGATGAGGTCGCCGGCGTCGACGAACACGGCGACTCGGGCGCGGCCGGCGGCGAGCGTGAGCATTTTGGCGGCGAGGATCGCCTGGTTCGAGGGGCCGCTGTCACTGATCCACAGTCGTTGGGCGGCGTCGGAGTAGCTGGGGTGGGTGAGTTGGGCGAGCGTTACCGGGTCGGCGTCGAGTGCAGCGCGCAGGAACGAGGTGGCGACTTGCACCGGGTCGCTTGTCGGGTGCGTGGTGAGTGCGGTCGTCGGCTCGCCGGTCGAGCTGTGTGGCACCGAGCTTGGTGTGGGACTCGGGCTGGAAGGCGGTCCCGTCTGAGGTGACGTTGTTGGGACCGGCATAGTCGTCGAACTCTCCGTGGGCAGCGTGGGTGGGGGAGTCCGTGCCGACCCGGCATCAGGCGACGCCGATGTCGATGTCGACAGGGATGGCGACGGCGTCAACGAACGTTCGTGGGGAGCATGAACGGCGCAGCTGCTGAGCACAAACAGGGCGAGCGAGGGAACCGCGAGGAATCGCATACCCGCAGAGATGGTCGCTGTTGCAGCCCGATACGAACCGCGGCCCGAACAATTCCCAAGGAAGTCAGGCGTGAAGGTTCGGTTTCCCCAAACCACCCGACCATCTCTGACGGCATGCACCCGTGCGTCGCTGCTCTGACCATTGTTTTGTCGACTGCGGGTGCGTCGGGTTGCACCTTCGGCAACGGTGACCATTCGACCGCGCAAGCCCCTGCTGTTTCCGCCGCCTCGATTCCGCAGACGTCAGCCCCGGCCTTCACCGGGCCGGCGACCATTGTGACGGTCTCCAAGTCGGTGCCGACGTCCACGACCACCACTCGTCTCCCGGCTGGGCGAGACGCGGTCATGGCTGCCTACACCCGTTATGTCGCCTCACGATCGAGCTCGGGTGTCACCGTCCGCCAGACACCGATGGCGAGGTAACGGAGCGCGTTGAGGATGGTCTCGCGGGCGAGGCGGTCACCTGCGCCGGCTTCGCGCAACAGGATGGTGACGAGCTGGTTAGCGGCGGGCCGGTCGGTGGTGCGGATCGTCTCCGCGAGCTCGGCGACCGTGGTGAACTCGGCGAGTTCAGGATGACGGGTCTGCCACAGTCGAAGGCGTCCGGTTGCGGTGTGGCCGGCGGCGGTGATCGTCCAGCCGCGGGTGAGTCGTTCGGTCAGGTAAGTCATGACCGAGACGGTGAAGACTCCCGGTTGGCGCATCGGTCGCGGCGTCAGTCGCGGCATCGGTCGCGGCCCGGGATTTCTTCGGTCGTGTGGGCCTGGTGGCTGGTCGCGGCATCACGAAGGACGGTCGCGGCATCGCGAAGGACGGTCGCGGCA
>JAYUDQ010000601.1:0-4048 GCA_043739745.1 Acidimicrobiia bacterium
CGGAACGCATTGCCGTGGAGGATGCGGTCGCGGTCGCGTTCGAAGCTCGTCCGGACCGGATCGGGCGCCTCCTCGACGGCCCGCTGACCGCTCCCGACCGCACGTGTGGCGCCCGATGCGAGGGACGCGTCGAGCATCGACTCGCGCTCTTCGCGCAACAGCGGGCGCTCGAGGTCGATTCGGGCGGAACTGGTCTCGTGGGCGCTGCGGACCCGGATGGCGGGCTCGAGCTGATGGCCGTGCATCGTCGCCGCCCACGCGCGGGATCGCGCCGACTGCGCCGCCGGGTCGAGCCAGTGCGGTTCGGCGACGTCGCTCGGCTCCTTCACGGCCCCGAGCCTACGACCGCCTGCGCAGGCCGAAAAGGGATCGGACGCGTTCGCGAGGGCGCGCGGAACGAATGCGGGTCGCTGCGCTCGCTTGCGGTGTTGGTCCCCGACTGGTGCGGTGGCCGCTACCGAACTCGGGGCACCTACGCCACCCCGGCGACCGCCAACGGCTGCGGAGCGCTGACGCAGACAGAAGCAGTGGCCACCAATAGGAGTACAAACACCTATCCGGGACCCGTGCGAACGCCAGCGGGGGAACTGGTGCGCAGCCTCAGACCCGCAGGAGTTCGCTGGCCTGGAACGCCAGGTCGAGCGACTGACGAGCGTTCAATCGCGGATCGCAGACGGTCGTGTAGTTGTCGCCGAGGTTGACGTCGGCGAGGTCGTCGCTGCCGCCGAGGCATTCGGTGACGTTGTCGCCGGTGAGCTCGATGTGCAGACCGCCGGGCCAGGTTCCGACGGCGCGGTGCGCCCGGAAGAAGCCCTTGACCTCCGCCACGACGTCGTCGAAGTGGCGCGTCTTCAAGCCGCCGGTGGACGAGTAGGTGTTGCCGTGGCACGGGTCGCACACCCAGGCGATGGGATGCCCGGAATCGCGGATGGCCTCGAGCAGGGGCGGCAGCGCCCGATCGATCTGCTTCGCGCCCATGCGGGTGATGAACGTGAGCCGGCCCGGGATCCGGTCCGGGTTGAGCGCTTCGCACAGCGCGAGCAGATCATCGGGCGTGGCGGAGGGGCCGACCTTGCATCCGAGCGGGTTGTGGACGCCGCGGAGGAACTCGACGTGGGCGTGGTCGAGCTGGCGCGTACGCTCGCCGATCCAGAGCATGTGCGCCGAGCAGTCGTACCAATCGCCGGTGAGCGTGTCGTTGCGGGTGAGCGCCTCCTCGTAGCCGAGCAGGAGCGCTTCGTGACTGGTCCAGAAGTCGACCTGGTGGATCGGCGCCTCGTCGGACAGATCGATGCCGCACGCGGCCATGAAGCGCAATGCGGAATCGATGCCGGCCGCGATCGCCTCGTAGCGACGGCCCTCGGCACTGGTCGAGACGAACTGCTGATTCCACACGTGGACCTGGCGCAGGTCGGCGAACCCGCCCTTGGTGAAGGCCCGGACGAGATTGAGCGTCGCCGTCGACTGGTGGTACGCGGCGATCATGCGTTCGGGGTCGGGGACGCGAGCGGCCCCGTCGGGCGCGTCGTCGTTGACGATGTGGCCGCGGAAGCTCGGGAGCTCGACGCCGTTGACCATTTCGGTGTTCGCACTGCGGGGCTTGGCGAACTGCCCGGCGATGCGGCCGACCTTCACGACGGGCACGCCGCCGGAGTAGGTGAGCACGGCTGCCATCTGCAGGATGACCTTCAGCTTGTCCCGGATGGACGCAGCGGAGAAGTCGTTGAAGCTCTCTGCACAGTCGCCGGCCTGGAGCAGAAACGCCTTGCCGTCGGCGACGCGGCCGAGTGCCGTTGTGAGTTGGCGCGCTTCGCCTGCGAACACCAGTGGCGGGAGACCACTCAGCCGTTTGAGGGCGAGGTCGAGGGCCCCCGAATCGGGCCAGTCGGGCTGCTGGAGTACGGGGAAGTCGCGCCAGCTCGACGGCGACCAGGTGCGAGACGACATGGTCCAAGGCTACCGGCAACGCTGCTGCAACCCCGATCGCGCTTCCGCGGCGGCCCCTACCTGCCGATGAAGTTCGGTGGCCGGCGCTCGAGGTAGGAGAGCATGCCCTCCTCGAAGTCCTTCGTGCGGAACAGCGGCAGCAGTTGGAGGAAGACGTGATGGACGTTCTGCTCGAACGTCTCGCTCTCGCCCATGCGCATCATGCGCTTTGTGGCCCGCACTGCGAGCGGCGCATTTCCGGCGATCTCGCCGGCCATGTCCATCGCCACCTTCATCAGCTCGTCGCCGCCGACCACATGGTTGACGAGCCCGAGCTCGAGGCATTCGTGGGCGTTCAGGGTGCGCCCGGTGAAGGCCAGTTCGGCCGCTTTTGCGTAGCCGACGATGCGGGGGAGCAGCCATGTGCCGCCGCTCTCGGGGACGATGCCGCGCTTGGTGAAGGCGGCGGCCAGCTTCGCGGTGGGCCCGGCGATGCGGATGTCGCAGCCGAGGGCGAGGTCCATCCCGTACCCTGCAGCGCCGCCGTTGAGAGCGGCAATGGTCGGCGTGTCGATCTGGTGGAGCACGATCGGCGGCGCATCGCGCATCTCGAGCTCGCCCGGGTTGCCGGCCACCTGGAGACCGGTGCCCTCGGTCTGGGCCCGGATGTCGAGGCCCGCACACCATGCCTTGCCCTCGCCGGTGATCACGATGCACCGGATGTTCGGGTCGCGGTCGGCCTTCAAGAGCAGTGTGCTCAGCTGCTCGAGCATCGGCCCCGAGATGGTGTTCATCCGGTCGGGGCGGTTGAAGGTGAGGACGGCGACGTGGCCGTCGACCTCATACCGGATCTCGGGGCTGGCGGCTTCGTTGCTGTTGTCGTCCACGTCCGGATTCTCGCCCCACGGCGGGTCGGGCGCCAAGCCCGCTCGGCTCAGGACGCGGCGCGGATCACCCGGAACACGGGGTAGCCGACCGCAATGGTCGCGATCTCCGAGTCGGTCGCGTCCGGGCCGACGCCGTCGAAGAACCTTCCGACTTCGAACTTCCAGAGCGTCAGATATGCCCGCAGGACCGGCACCTTGTCGGCGTCCGGCAGCTCGAAGAACGTGAACGCGTCGACCCGGCGGCCGACCCGCAGTTCGCCGCCGCCGGCGGCACGGAGGTTGCGAACCCACTGGGTGGTTCCGCGTGGCGCAACGAGGTACTCGGCGCCATCGAAGGGAAGCGGGTTGACGATGTTGGAGCGCCACTCCCCGCTCTTGCGGCCTCTGATGCGCAGCTCGCTCGACCCACGCACCGAGAGCCCCATGACGGTGAGGCGGCGGATCGCCGGGTTCCAGACCTTGCGGGTGAAGTAGTCGGGCTCGAGGTAGCGGGTCGGGCCGGCGGTTGGGGTGAGGTTCATTTCGCTCCTTCATCGATGGAGAGAGCATTGCTCTCGTTTCAGTCAGATGCTCGCGGGAATTCGTTCGTCTGTCAAGTGCACTGCTCTCGTTTCTTGTCATCGATCTTGATTTGGTGCAGAGTGCACCGATGCTCACAGAAGCCGCTCCCCCTGAACCAGCAAACGCTTCGCGGACGGCGCGGGCGCGGGCGCGGGCCGAGCTCACGCAGGAGATCAAAGATGTGGCGCGCCGTCGGCTGGCCGAAACGGGGTCCGCATCCATCTCCCTTCGTTCGGTCGCCCGCGAGCTCGGCATGGTGTCGTCGGCCGTTTACCGCTACTTCCCGAGCCACGACGACCTTCTCACGGCGCTGATCATCGACGCGTACGACGCCGTCGGCGCGGCGGGCGAACGGTCACTCGAGGGTGTTCACGGCTCCGTCGCCATGCGTTGGCTGCGGCTCTGCGAGGCAATCCGCAACTGGGCGAAGGCCAATCCGCACGAGTACGCCCTGATCTACGGCAGCCCCGTACCAGGGTATCGGGCACCTGCGGACACGGTCGCCCCGGCTGCACGGGTGAGCTTGCTCCTGCTCGGTTTGCTCATCGACGGCGTCGGCTCGGGCGAGATCGCGTTCGCCGAGGAGCCGATGCCAAGGCCGGTGCATGCCGATCTGGCCGCACTGCGGGCGCTCGCCGCTGAGGGGGTGCCGGATGTCGTGCTCTGCCGGGGAC